>JABSSK010000421.1 GCA_013214265.1 Saprospiraceae bacterium
GTTCGAGTAACCGCAGTTATTCGAATGCACGTATGGAAGATTTGGAACAGTTCCGTGATGGTGATCAGTATGATTATTACAATGATTACGACTTTTATTATACTTCACGGATTCGACGTTTTCACCGGCCTTTATATGGGTTTGGTTATTACGATCCAGTTTATACGGATGCATATTACTACGATCCATTCTTGAATCCGGGGAATGCTGTACTTATCTATGATGATTACTTTAGTTATCGGGACTGGGTACGCTGGGGTAATTGGCGCCGATGGGGCTGGAAGGCAACCCGCTTCAATCGGTGGGATTTCTGCGGGGGTGGTAATCGCGGGGGTAACCGTTGGGGTAGCCCCTGGGGCTGGAACTCTTTTGGAGCCAATCGTTGGTACCGTCCAGGTTTTCATGTCTCGGTAGGAGTAGGTTTTAATAGTTGGGGTTTTAATTCCTGGGGTGGTAACCCTTACTGGGGTTTTGATCCTTACTACGGTGGAGGCTGGTTTAATTCCTATCCAGGGGCATGGTGGGGCGGTAACCGCTGGTCAGGTAACTACAATTATGCACCGGGCTGGGCGAATGGTAATGAATACAGCCGCGATGTATATTACGGCCCTCGAACAGGAGGGGGTGCAGTAGGTCCTGGCCCAGGGGGTCGCAACCGGGTTAACGGAATAATCCCTGGTACAATTAGGAGTAATGACCGGAATACAGATATAAGAAGGGACCTGAACGGCCGGGTAACGACTCGACCAGGTGACCGAATCAATACAGGTAACCAACGTGATCGTTACCAGACAACGGAACGGTCCCGCAACAGTAGGATTGATGACCGTAGGTCAACGCCCAGTCGTATTGGTACCACCACACCACGCACTCGGACGAATACAGCTACGGAACGGTCGCGCGCTGGCAGAAGTACAAGTACGAACAGCCAGCCACGTACGGGAAGAAGTACAAATTCGGTGGAAGGTAGACGCTTAGGTGGAGAAGTTATTCCCGTTACACCTAATAATAATGCTCCGGCTCGTACGGAGCGCTATCGTCGTCCTTCGAGAAGTGGCGCAGCTACCAGAACGGCTCCTTCTACGCGTCGTACGCCAAGTCAGAGTTATGATGGCAATAGAAGTACAGGTCGGTCTTCATACCCAGGATACTCTTCGGGTCGCAGCCGTTCATCGTCTTCGGGAATGCGCAGTTCAACACCTAGTCGTTCACGCAGTGGTGTAGGTTCATCATCATCGACTCGTTCACGCAGTGGTGTAGGTTCGTCGTCTTCGACTCGTTCACGCAGTAGTATTGGATCATCCAGTCGTTCGGGAAGTTCCTCATCTATGAGCCGGAGCAGTAGTTCTTCAAGACGCAGTAGTGGTTCGAGTTCTGCTGGTAGGAAGCGCGGGAGTGAATAGAGATAACACACAATAACAGCTGTGAAAAGGAGAGGGTGGAGATTATAATTTCCACCCTCTTTTTATAAGGACGCTGTTTTTTGGTAATAAAAAAGACTAAATAAACACATGCAAAACACATTAAAATATATGATGCTGTTACTTACCTTCTTTTGGGGTACAGATACAGCAGCACAGAACGTAGGGGATGCACTACGGTACATAGATTTGTCGCCGAGCGGTACGGCGCGTTTTATGGCATCGGGTGGTGAGTTAGGTGCATTAGGTGCTGATTTATCGGTGGTAAATACGAATCCGGCAGGTATTGGTTTTTTCCGTAGTTCAGAGTTTACCATTACACCTGCTTTGTTCTTGAACAGCACCAGTTCTCGGCTCAGAAATGCAGATCGTTTTGGTGCACAGGCAGATGACAAGGTGACCTTCAATCTGCATAACCTAGGTATGGTAATTGCTTCACGTCCATTAAGTAAGAAGTGGAAAAATGTGAATTTTGGTATTACTCTGAATCACTTGGCCGACTTTAATCGGGCCTACACTTTTGGTGGAAATTCGGTAGGCTCCATAGCTGAAAGCTGGCAGGAACAGGCAAATGGTACCATTGGAATTAATGGTTTTGAAACGGCATTAGCCCTCAATGCGGGTGTGCTATATGATTTCAATGAAGATGGGGTTTACGATATCGATTACGAATTAAACCGGGATGCGGTTCTTTTCCGTAACCAAAGCGTTATTGAGGAAGGTTCGATGAGTGAGTTAGCCTTTACTTTTGCGGGTAACTACGATGAAAAACTGGCTATTGGGTTAACAATTGGGGTGCCAATTATCAACTATGCATATCAAAAAACGTACGCTGAGGTAGATGATAATGCTGGTGCAGGGGGAGCGGTTCCATATTTTGAGTCGTTGGAGTTTACTGAAAACCTACGCACTACGGGTAGTGGAATTAATGCAAAATTTGGATTTATATTCCGCGCAAATCAGGCTTTTCGGTTTGGTGGTTCGGTTCATACTCCTAGTATTCTGTCTTTGGAAGATAATTTTGATAACCGCTTGGTTAATAACTATTATGAGGATGTGTTGGAACAGATGCAGTTCTTGGGAACGGATGAAATCGCAGAAGGGTTTTTTGATTACCAATTGAATACGCCCTGGCGATATACTGGCGGGGTTGGGTTTTTATTTGGAAAGAATGGGTTTTTATCAGCGGATGTAGAATATGCGGATTTTCCGAGTACCCGATTTAGCTATGATGGTTTTGATGCTGACCAAAGAGCGGTGAATCAGGAAATTACGAACGAATTACAGGATCAGCTCATAGTCCGTATCGGAGGGGAAGTAGCGATTGATAATTTTAGGTTCCGCTTGGGTTATAATTTGAGATCAGCTCCTTTTATTAATGATGAGTCCAATCGCAATCAGTATAGTGCTGGTATAGGGTATCGTTATGAAGGGTTTTTTGTGGATTTGGGGTATCGGTACACGACATTTGAAACCCTTTATTATCCTTATGTAACGGAGGAATTTCCCATTCAGGAAGTTCGTAATAATTTTTCTGTTGGCCAGATTGGGCTGACGATTGGCTCGAAGTTTTGACAAATACGATTAAGGTATCCCCTTTAGGGAAAAGGCAATTTTCAATGCCGAAGGTAACCTCTATTCAGTACATGATTAGGGGTTATTTTTTTGGATCAATGCGGTCCAGCTTCAGACATTTATTTAGCGTTTGCAACTCAATACAAGCAAGTAGTTCCCTCATTTGGCATAAAACCAGCGTTTTCAAACAACATCTTTGCTTGTATTTTGATGTTGACCTTTATTAGATTCTACGGTACTTGTGTTATTGGATGTATGCACCTTTATAGGGTCAGGGTATTGTATCAGCCTTTGTTTTTTGTTTGTTCGAAAAGGAGATCTATACAATCGTTATGTGGGATGGATGGTATCCCTTATGGCATTTACTTACCTCAATATTTTTGTTCGGAATGGCCCAAGCATAGCGTCTGATTGGTTTGATATATGAACCTATAGTATACTTTTAGTCGTTGTGATGCCGATAAGACCTTTACTGTATGGGGTGATTATGTGGGAGGGTAAAATAAAAAGAACGTATTTCAGGGTAATATTTTCATTTTGATCGGTGAAGGTGCTATGTCAGCAGCAGTGGTAGAATTTCGTGTAATTGCAAAAGTAATGATATCGGAACCTTAATCGGCCAGGAAACATATGGATCATATGGTGGTATGCGTACGACTGCGTTCATAAAAATCATGCTGGCCATTCGAAAATATAAGGTCAAACGCCATTGGTTTAGCGTTATTTAGTTCTAGCTCCGATACAACAAAAAGACAGAGGGTATTACCAGACTATCTGGTTACTTTTCCCTGGTGAATGTACTGGCAAAAAATGAATTGTCCTGCGGTCCCTATTACGACAATTGGTTTTCTCGCATTAGCAAGAGAGATAATAAACTATTTTAGGATAGGAAAGTGATTAGGGAAAGTGTTTTTGCCGAGTACGGGATAGCTTTTATAAATGAATTGTCATATTGCATACCTACATATA
>JABSSK010000422.1 GCA_013214265.1 Saprospiraceae bacterium
TGGTTACAACCAAGTACGTCTGACGGCTACGGATCTGCCATCAACTGGTGTGTTCTACTACACATTAGAGGCAGGTGCGTTCACCGCTACGAAGAAGATGATCGTTGTAGAATAGGCTACTAACCATCTTGAGTAAAATCCCTGCTACCTGTGAGGTAGCAGGGATTTTCTGCTTAAGGTGATGGAATAGGATATAGATTTTTATTGAATTGGTTGCAGTCAGTATATTACTGGCCACTAGAATTGCTAAAAGCTCTTTGATTGAACTGACTAATGGGTTTCTTCGATTGCAATGCTTAGTTTTGATAGGTGCCAGAAGTTATAGCATGATAGGTAGAGGAAGTGATGATAACGATTCATGACGCTATATTGACGGAGGGATATATAGGATATATTTTTTTTCGTGGCGGAGATAAAAAAAATTCAATCGAATTTCTTTTTTCCTGAAAGCCGTGTATATTTGGAATGGAACAAATAAAAAATATGTTTTTTTCAATGAACAATAACTGGTGGTGGCTTCTACATTCTTCCAAAAGGGTGATGTAACACTGCTTACTTTATTTGTTTCAAAAGCGGCTTGTTGGTTCACCCGGCAAGCCGCTTTTTAATTTGTATGCATTATATCAAATAACGATCAGTACTATGGAATTTCCAAATCAGCGTATTCCGGTAAAAACGCGGGTAAAAAAATACTTGGCTGATATTATCACACCGGTTTCTTTGTATTTGAAAATCAGAGATCATTTCACCCAAGCGGTGCTTCTGGAATCCAATGATTTTTCAGATGCGGAGAACTGCTTCTCTTATATTGGTCTCCAATCATTAGCTGAATTAACCGTATTGAACGGAACGCTTCAAATCAATTTGCCTGGACATACTGTAATCAAGCAAGAAATTAATGATGTCCAAACGGTTCCCGATGCCATTCAGTTTTTTATTAAAACATTTGACGTTGAAGGTCATCAGGAGAAGCCAATCTTCAACGGTGTTTTTGGGCATGTCGGCTTTGATGGAGTCCAGTATTTTGATACGCTTGCTTTTGATCCTGCCAAACGCAAGCTTGATATTCCAGAGATCAGATATACTTTTCATCGCTACATTATTGCTATTAATCACTTTAAGGATGAGCTGTTTATTCTAGAGAATATTTTACCAGGTGAAGATTCGGACCTGACAAAGTTGGAAAGTCTATTGTACAGCCAAAAAGTACCTTCTCACGGTTTTCATTTGTCAGGGGATGAAACAAGTAATCTTACCGATGAGGCATTTAAGGATCTTGTCGTGAAAGGAAAAGAACACTGCCAACGAGGAGATGTATTCCAAATTGTTTTTTCCCGTCAATTTGCGCAAGCATTTAAAGGGGATGAATTCAATGTGTACCGAGTGTTGCGTTCGATTAATCCTTCCCCTTATCTCTTCTATTTTGATTATGGTAATTATAAAGTATTTGGCTCATCGCCAGAGGCACAAATGGTTATCAAAGATGGCGTTGCTCGGGTAAATCCTATTGCTGGTACTTATAAACGTACCGGAAATAACGAGGAGGATCATCAAAAAGCAGAAGAACTAGCAGCTGATCCTAAAGAGAACGCAGAGCATATTATGCTAGTGGATTTAGCTCGTAATGATTTGGGACGTCATGCCCAAAACATAAGAGTAGAAAAGCTAAAAGATATTCATTTTTACAGTCATGTTATCCATTTGGTATCAACCGTAGCGGGAGATTTAGATAAGGAAACAAATCCAATACGAGTTTTTGGGGATACATTTCCGGCGGGAACCCTTTCGGGTGCACCCAAGTACAAGGCTATTCAGCTTATAAATCAATATGAGAATCAGAATCGCGCGTTGTATGGTGGGGCATTGGGATTCATCAGTTTTACGGGGAATATCAATCATGCTATCGTGATCCGTTCCTTTATGAGTAAAGACAATACCCTGTATTATCAGGCTGGTGCTGGTATCGTGACTGCCAGTGAGGAAGAAAAAGAACTTCAGGAAGTAAACAATAAGCTGGGTGCTTTGAAAAAGGCATTACTAGAGGCTGAAAATATTCGCTAAAACTGGGATTATGTCCATATTAATGCTTGATAATTACGACTCTTTTACATACAATTTGGTTCAATATATTCAGGAAATCACGGGCTCAGATATTGATGTATACCGCAATGATGAGATCGATCTGGATTCGGTTGGAGCGTACGATATTATATTCCTTTCGCCTGGCCCTGGTCTGCCCAAAGAAGCGGGTATTATGCCGGCTTTACTCGAGCGATACGCAGCAACGCATAAGATAATGGGCGTTTGCCTGGGACATCAGGCAATAGGGGAAGCTTTTGGTGGTAAACTTAAAAATCTTGATCATGTATATCATGGGGTAGAAACACCTATGCAGGTTATAGGAACATCCACCATCTTGTTTGAAGGGGTGCCATCGGTTTTTCAGGCGGGCCGATACCATTCGTGGGTTGTGGAGTCGGATTCCCTCCCTGATGAAATAATGGTTACCGCCAAGGATTCCTTGGGAGAGGTTATGGCCATGCGCCATCGTACCTATGATGTGTTTGGGGTTCAATTTCATCCAGAGTCCATCATG
Source organism: Saprospiraceae bacterium (assembly GCA_013214265.1). Taxonomy (GTDB): domain Bacteria; phylum Bacteroidota; class Bacteroidia; order Chitinophagales; family Saprospiraceae; genus DT-110. Next base: position 2,597 of record JABSSK010000422.1, read on the forward strand.
ACCAGCGAAGGCAAGCTGATGTTGAAAAACTTTTTGGCCTACTGTGGTGCTTTACCAGAATTACAAATAATAGCTGATAATAATGAAACAACTGCTTAATAGACTCTATGAACACGATCGGCTCAGTCGAGCAGAAGCGTGCGCCACACTGGTAAATATCTCCAAAGGTGCTTATGATCATATGCAAGTGGCGGCTTTTACAGCAGTGTTCAATATGCGCCCCATTACCCTTTCAGAACTTCAGGGCTTTCGAGATGCTTTATTAGAACTTTGTGTACCCCTTTCATTTTCGGATTATGAAACCCTGGATATTGTCGGAACGGGTGGAGACGGGAAGAATACGTTTAATATTTCCACTACTTCGGCGGTAGTAATTGCTGGAGCAGGATACAAAGTTACCAAGCACGGTAGCTATGGAGTGTCATCTGCCGTAGGTTCTTCAAATGTTTTGATGGCGTTGGGTTACGAATTTTCTAATGATTCTGATGTTTTACGCAAACAGTTAGACGAAGCTAATATGTGCTTTTTACATGCCCCACTGTTTCATCCGGCAATGAAAGAAGTTGTTCCAGTTCGGAAGGGGTTAGGGACCAAAACTTTCTTCAATATGCTAGGGCCGTTGGTGAATCCTTTACAGCCGAAGTATCAATTATTTGGTACGTTCAGTATGGAACTCTCGCGCATGTATCAATATATTATGCAGCACTCCGGGCGCCGTTTTGCAATTGTATATGCACTTGATGGATACGACGAGGTATCGTTAACCGGAGATTTTAAACTGCGAACAAACGAAACGGAACAATTATTGGCACCGGATCAGCTTGGTTTTGATGCCATTGATCCAGCTGCATTATATGGTGGTGAAACTGCAGCTGAAGCAGCTGATATTTTCATCTCTATTCTGAAAAATGAAGCTACCGAAGCACAAAAAAATACCGTGATAGCAAATGCCGGACTCGCTATACAAGTTGTTAAGCCAGAGCAGCCAATGGATGACTGTTTGGCTGAGGCACGAGTTAGTATAGAAAGTGGCTCAGCTTATCGTGGGCTACAAAAATTAATAGGAAGCTAATTGTATTAACTGTCGACATACCCTACATCAGGTGGATGTCGATCCATAGCTACAAAAAACAACGTATGAATATCCTGGAAAAAATCGTTCAACATAAAAGGCAGGAAATTACAGAACGCCGAGATCTTTACCCGGTGGCACTGCTAGAAAAAAGCTTGTACTTCCATACCCCGACTGTATCGATGCGTGATTATTTGTTGCGGCCAGACAAAAGTGGAATCATAGCAGAGTTTAAACGCAGATCCCCCTCTAAGGGGGAT
>JABSSK010000423.1:0-1929 GCA_013214265.1 Saprospiraceae bacterium
ATTAAAATATTGGGTGAAGACTTGAATAAGTTGCAGGATTATGCGACGCAGGTTGAGGGTGTAGTTGCTTCAGCACCAGGAGCCATCAATATCAGCAACCCTATTCGTAGTAATAGCACAGATCTGGTGGTGAAAATCAATCGGGATAAAGCCATGCTATTAGGGGTGCCGGTGGTCGCTATTGATCAGGCTATACGTACTTACGTAAATGGAGCTAAGGTAGGTACCTTTCGGGATCAGGAAGGGGATGACTTTGATATGGTTATGCGATACCACTATCAGGATAAGTTTCGCTTATCTTATTTTGACGATATCAAGGTGCCTTCGATTACGGGAAGGTTTATACCCATACTGCAGCTTGCTACTATCGAATTTGCTGAGGCACCAAGCCGTATTATGCATTTAGATATGAATCGTACGGCTACGATTCTTGCTGACCTAGATCAGGGGTATAATTTAGATGAAGTCATTGAGGAAGTTGAAAAAGGGATGCAGTCCATTTCTTGGGAAAAAGGATATAGTTACATCTATAAAGGGGATTTAGCAAACAGGAACGAATCATTTGGCGGATTGGGGCTGGCATCTATGATAGCGCTCTTTTTTATTTTGGGGGTTTTGGTTATTCAATTTAAGTCGTTTAGCCAGCCGTTAATTATTTTTTCAGCATTACCACTTGCCCTTATTGGGTCTATTCTGGCCTTGTTCATCACTGGGATTGCTTTTTCATTTACCGCATTTGTCGGGTTAACGAGTTTAATTGGAATTGCTATCAATAATTCGATTGTGCTTGTGGATTTTGCGAATGAACGACGAAAAGAGGGTGCATCTGTGTTGGAAGCAGCTATGGATGCAGGAGCTGTTCGCTTTATTCCTATTGTAATGACAACCCTGACCACTATTCTGGGTTTATTACCATTAACATTAGCTGGCGGATCATTATGGGCTCCGATGGGTTGGACCATTATTGGAGGGCTCATCAGTTCAACCATTTTTGTATTGTTATTGGTTCCAGTGTTATACAAGCTATTTACACGAGAATAAAGATTAAGGCAGGGCCAAATACTGGTCCTGCCTTACTATCGCTATTTTGTGCTATATTTCCGACAAAAGCGCAAGCCTAAGCATGAAAGCGATCATCCCCGTAGCGGGAGCCGGGACCCGACTCCGACCATTAACGTATACTCAGCCTAAGCCATTGATTCCAGTGGCGGGCAAACCTATTATTTCTTTCATTGTAGATCAGCTACTAGAGATTGGAGTGAAAGAATTCGTATTTGTGATTGGATATCTAGGCGAGAAGATCAAAAATTATGTTGAGCACGCATATCCGGATGTTGAAAAAACGTTCGTAAACCAAGAATCGAGATTAGGTTCGGCTCATGCCATCTGGACCGCACGAGCCGAATTAGTCGATGCGGAAGAGCTTATTATATTTTTTGGGGATACCATAATTGATGTTGATTTTCAATTGGTAATGAATGAACCCAACTCGTGCTTATGTGTACATAAAGTCGAGGATCCTCGGGGGTTTGGGGTTGTTGAGTTTGATGAAGACGGGAAGATTATTCGATTGATTGAAAAGCCTAAAATTCCGCGATCCAATCTGGCAATGGTTGGGTTTTATAAAATTAAAGAAGTTGATATACTGCTTCAGTCACTGGAGCATAAAATTTCCAATAATATTAGAACAGATGGAGAGTTTCCGCTCACGGATGCTCTGATGAATATGGTAAAGGATCATAATATTACCTTTCGTCCTATTTCTGTAGATAATTGGTTTAATTGTGGTAAAAAAGATGTTCTTCTGGAAACCAATGCGATTTTACTTGACCGCGAAGGGTATGCGTCTTCAAACCTGCCTCCTTATGATAATGCTATCATTATTCATCCCGTAAGTATTGGTGCTAATTGTAAGATCTCAAATTCTAT
>JABSSK010000423.1:1939-3921 GCA_013214265.1 Saprospiraceae bacterium
AATAGGGCCTCATGTCACTATAGGAGATAATGCTGTGATCAAGCAGGCTATTTTAAAAGACTCCATCATAGGGAATTATGCCTCTTTGGTAGAGGTAAATTTACAACAATCGGTTATTGGCAACGATACCTCAATAAAAGGGGTGCGGCAAAGTCTTAATATTGGTGATAATACAGAAATTGATTTTAGCATGCCATACAATGGCAAAGAGTAGTAGAAATAGGCTACTATTTCTGTTGTATGCGGATTGATCATAGCTACAAAAGAATGACTAGCATGCAAGAGCTTTGCATCCTGATTTAAAAAGTATACAATACCTTTTTCAGCTCTGACTCGGATGTAGATATGGAATTATGAGGGGAGTGTATCGGCTAGCCAGATTAATTTTGCTGCTTCCTCAACCTGTCCATTTGAAATATAGGTTTTTGCTTTTTCATGTAAGCTTCGTATTGGGTAATCTGAATGTAGGATAGTCTGTATCGCTGCCAGCGTGGTTAATTGTCGAACATCCTCCTGTGGGGGTAAGTCAGGAATACCAGCTAACCTGCCCAGATCATTTCCAGAAAGTATGGTGCTATGCAATGCAGAAGGGGGAAGTTGATCGAAACCTATGCCCAGCGTGGTGGTTGGTTGATAAATCTTATGAATAGAACCACCGCTGGCTCGGGTATAAAAGGCACGACCCATTCGTCCCATGAGATCAATTTTGTGCGGGTCGACTCGCTCCTGGTCGTCTAGGACACTATTGGCTATATGAATGACCTGTGCTTGGCAAATGACTAAATTGCCAGCACCACCGTCATCTCCCATGGGAATGATATCCAGAACGGTGCACTCAAAATGTACAGGTGATTCAGCAACTCTGGGTGGTTTTACAATTTGGGAAGGAATACTAGTAAATCCTGCTTTGGTGAATTCACTGACATCGGGAGGATATTGAATACTGGTTATGGCCATTTGGTTAACCATGTTATGTGTCACAACATTGATGACAACTTCTCGAGTCTTTCTGACGTTGATAAGGGTGTCTTTTGCGGTGGAATCAGTACCGCGTAAAGCGGCTGAAAAGACCAGTATGGGTGGCTTGGAGCTAAAGACATTGAAAAAACTATAAGGAGCGAGGTTTATTTGTCCATTTTCTCCTTTGGTACTTACTAGAGCAATAGGTCTGGGTGCTACCGTTCCTACGAGAAGCTGGTGCATTTCACCTGCTGTTTTTCCGGAAGGGTCAATCTGTATCATATTTGTTTTGTCCATCAGTTTAGCTCGGTTTGGGTTGATTATTGCTGCAAAATGAATTTGCTATATCGAATACCGAAGAAACGAAATTTGGGTAAGTCAAGTTGACAGATCGCCTGACTTTTCTTGTACTTTACCCTATGTTGACTTGGTTTTCTGTCAAATTGACTGAACTTTGCAAATGGCAAAGTAATTGCTGAAAAAGGGATTAGATAAGTATGTTTACTAAACGTTCAAAGAAAAATAGAAAAGGCGTGAAAGATAAAGAGCTCAACACCAATGATGAAAGTACGTTGGAACAGGATGATGCCACTCTTGCTACCGAAGCGACAGGTGAAGACCCGGATCACGTTCAGAGTGAAGAGATTACAACACTCAAAGCGGAAAATCAGGAGTTAAGAGATAAATATCTACGATTGTATGCTGAGTTTGATAACTATAAAAAGCGTACTCTGAAGGAGAAGGTAGACTTGATGAAAAATGCTTCTGCGGATATGATTAAGGTCTTGTTACCGGTATTGGATGATTTTGATCGGGCAAAAAAAACAGCTGATGATGATAGCTCTGAGGAGCATTTCAGTGAAGGTGTAACGCTTGTGTACAATAAATTGTATGCTGTACTCAAGAATAAAGGACTTACTGAGATGGAATCGAATGCGGAGGCTTTTGATCCTGATCTTCACGAAGCAATTACTGAAATTCCGGCTCCTACGGATGATTTGAAAGGTAAGATTGTTGATACG
>JABSSK010000424.1 GCA_013214265.1 Saprospiraceae bacterium
AATTGTATGGTGATAACCAACATCCCCCGTGTATGATGGCGACTACCGGAAAAGGACCTTCTCCTTCAGGAACCCGAAGTATCCCATATTGTAGGGAATCAGAACCGTACGATACGGTCATTCCTTTAGCATCAGCTTGCAGATTGGCTAGCGCAGAATAAGGCATGATTTGCGTTTTACATCCACCGACCATCATACCTAAAATAGTCAGCATCGCCCATAGTAATTGTTGTTCTTTCATACAAACAATATAGGTACTTATACTGATGTAAAAAGGTTTTTACCTTGAAGCTGATCGTCTTTCTTGATGCAGGCAAATAGTATACCTGATAAATCACCACCGAATTCATGCCAACTATACTTGCTTTTTCCTATCTTGATCAACATGTCCAACGCATTTTAATTCATGAGCCAAAAGTCTCAAAAGTGGTACGATTACATACCACATCCGGTAGTTTTACTCTTAGGCATACTCGTTTTTACTGCCATTTTATCGTACATCATTCCTGCTGGTGCCTACGAACGCGAGTTGATTGATGGCCGAGAAAGGGTAGTTCCGGGATCTTGGAAAGTTATGCCCTCGTCGCCACTTTCGATACTAGATCTTTTTCGGGCTATTCCTTTAGGATTTAAAGCTGCTTCAGAAATCATCTTTGTGGTTTTGTCCAGTGGTATCATGTTTGGCATTCTGGAAAAATCGGGTATGGTAGAAAATGTAGTAGGAACCATAGTACGCCGGATGGGTACCGAGCGGCAAAACCTTTTGATTGTACTCATGACTTTCTTGTACGGCATGCTAGGCGTACTGATTGGCTACGAGAACAATATCGCCATGGTTCCCATAGCTGCCGTCATGACCTTAGCCCTAGGTGGAGACCTCATGTTGGCTGCAGGGGTTTCAGTGGGTGCCATTACCGTAGGTTTTGGTTTGTCACCGATCAACCCTAATACGGTTGGTGTTGGGCATAAAATTGCGGAAATGCCCCTTTTCTCAGGCGCACCATTGCGGTCTGGCCTTTGTTTTATTGGGCTATCTGTATTGGCTTACTATAACGTCAGATATTTTCAGCGTATCAAAAAGAATCCAAGTCGCAGCCTGGGTGCAGGCCTCGACATCAAAGGGCTGGAACTGTCAAAACCACTAAATACGTACACTATCAGCAGGAACAATGCCATAATTGGGCTAATTTTCCTAGGAGGATTAACCATCATGTTATATGGAATTTTCGTTCATCATTGGTATATCAATGAAATCTCTGCCATTTTCCTTATGATCTCTATTGTGGCTGGTTTAGCTGCTAAAATGAATGGCCGAGAGCTTAGTGAAACAGCCCTGAAATCAGTAGCTGTGGTGGCCCCAGGAGCTTTTATGGTGGGCTATGCTACCGCTATCCGGGAAGCTATGGAGATGGCGATGATTAGCGATACGATTGCCTTTTCCCTATCACAAGCCTTACAGGATCTGCCTACCTATAGTTCTGCTATTGCTATGTCATTGTCACAGTCCATCATCAATTTGTTCATCCCTTCTGGTAGCGGGCAGGCACTAGCAACACTTCCCATCATGATACCTATTGGTGAGTTATTGGGACTAACCCGACAATCGACTATTCTGGCCTTCCAGATTGGCGATGGGGTTACCAATTTATTTAATCCTTCTCTGGGCGGACTAATTGCCATGCTCAGTATGTGCAGAGTACCTTTCGACCGGTGGTTGCGATTCATTTTTCCATTAGTTTTCGTATTGTTATTTATCGCTTGGATTTTTCTGGTGGTAAGTGTAGCGATCAACTGGGGGCCACTTTAGTTCCCTCGTGAAAAAATATTTTTTGGCGAAAGCCTAACACAAAATGATCAGGCAGCGAATATAATCGCTCCGGTGATTTTGACAGATAATTGAGCAAATCATGCAAGCACAAAACATATTAAAATCATTAGTTTCTTTTCCCGTTCTTGGTGGGCAATCTAATTTATCCATCCTCTCTTATATCCAGTCTATTTTGGATGACCATGGCGTGTCCTGGTCATTAGTACCTAATGAAGATGGCCAAAAGGCTTCTTTACACTGCCGAATTGGTCCCGATGTTGATGGCGGCGTCATTCTGTCAGGTCATATGGACGTTGTACCCGTTGAAGGTCAGGACTGGGAATCGGATCCTTTTTCCCTTATCGATAAAGGTGATGGCAAACTGTACGGTCGAGGCTCATGTGACATGAAGGGTTTTATTGCTTGTACGTTAGCGGCTCTTCCCCAGATGATAAAAGCACCTCTTAAAAAGCCAATCTATTTTGCTTTTTCTTACGATGAAGAGATTGGATGCCTAGCTGCTCCAGAGCTAGCAAGAGCTATACGTGACGGTTACGAAGAGAAACCTGCATATGCCATTATAGGTGAACCTTCGCGTATGCAACCCATTGTTGGGCAAAAAGGCATTTGCATTTTCGAAACGACAGTTCATGGATCAGCCGGGCACAGTAGTCGTATTCGGACCGAAGTCAGTGCTATTCACGAGGCAGCCAAACTGATCCTTTGGCTAGAAAATAAAATGCATAGCCTCATCGAAGCGGGGCATATTGACAATAGGTTTTCCCCTAATCATACTAGCCTACACAGTGGTATAATGCGTGGTGGTATCGCCCCTAATGTGATAGCAGATAAATGTACATTCACTTGGGATGCCCGAGTTATTCCCGCTGATGACACCCAACAAATACTAGCAGAATTCGAAGCCTACTGCCGCATTCTGGAAGGAGAGTTACAAAAGCGCTTTAAGTGGTCAAAGATTACAACCACGATGCATCATCCTATTGTACCTGCACTGGACACCCCCACCGATCTAGCTGTGGTGGAACTAATCAAAAATTTGAGCGGCCGGTCTGATTTGGGTGCTGTTTCCTACGCAGCAGAAGCGGGGCAATTTGCTGAAGTAGGGTTTCAAAGCGTTATTTGTGGCCCCGGAGATATTGCACAGGCCCATCGAGCTAATGAGTTTATTGAAGTTGACCAGCTTATCAAAGGAGTAGAATTCCAAGAACGGCTGATCCATCGTCTTTGCCAATAAATGAAGCTGCCTACAAGTTGTTTATCTACCAGTTGAGTTGAAGTGAAAGGATGAAGTTTTTACCAGCACCAGAAAGCCCCGAGCTGTAAGGTCTGTAGCGCTGATTGGTCATATTCTCAACACCCCCAGATACCATAAATCGCTCGCCTATCTGGTATTGAGCCTTGAGATTAAGGGTATACCATGCCGGAGCAAATGGTCGCCCTTGGTCATCCAATGCGTAAATATCCGTCTTCCCCCGCTCACTGAATGCTAGTGCCTCAAAATTTCTTTGTCCCTGAAACTGAATATATCCTTGAAAATGAAAAGCCTCCTTTTGATAAGAAATACGAGACAAACCGAATATAGGTGCTGCGTGACGTGATGGCGAAATAAGACCCTCATCAGTTTCTTCCGTTCCCGTTTGCAGATTTATGTGGGTTGACCACAGCCATCCTGCTGCCATATTCATGTCCAAGCGGAACTGCACGCCATAAACCTGAGCAAAAGCTGCATTTTGTATGGCCTGTACCTCACTCATTTCTCCGTTGTAAAACAAACTGTCTTGACCATTGAACGTAAACGGTCTGCGCACCAGTGCCTTATTAAGTAGGGTGTAAAAACCCGTAATTTCCCACTGGACCTGATCCGACCAGGCATATGCGACACCTAAATCGATAGAATAAGCTTTTTCCGGCTCTACATCTACATTAGGAACAACGATTCTGCCAGGCTCAGAATCAAATATTTTGCCCATATCATCTACATTTGGTGCTCTGAAAGCCGAGCCTACATTAGCTCTTATGGTCCATGATTCAACAGGACGCCAAACAGTTCCAAAGTTCGCGGTAAATGCATTCTGGTCATTACTTGCCC
>JABSSK010000425.1 GCA_013214265.1 Saprospiraceae bacterium
AATGGACGTATGGACAGCCTCATGCACCAGTGTTTCTTCCAGGATTCCATCTTCTTCATACCAGGCAGTTTGACCTGTATGGATCAATATCGACCGGTTCCCGCCCCCAAATAAGGCAACCCCGGCATGGATCCACAAGGCATCGATCTCTGTGCGTAAACAGTAGGGAAGTTGGCCTACAGAAAAACCATATTTACGTGCTAGCTCCTCAGCGACGGCTACGTCCTGAAGTTCAGGATTTATCTGAGCTTCCGTTCGAAGGCCATCATTCCATTTCACATCGAACAAAAAAGCATTGATGGTCGTCCAATCGTCCAATCTACGGTCAAAAACAACGCGATTTGCTTGCCCTAAATAGGTTACTGATTCCAGCGCTGACGAGTCGGCAGCTGTAATTATATCAGGGTCAAAAAAAATAGTTCCTCCATAAGGTGGCTGGGCAAAACCATCCAACCCTACCCACAACAGTCCAAAAAAAAGTATTACGCTCTTCATTCCCTTTCTTCATTTTCCCTTTACCCTGGCCTTTTACAGCACATATTGTTCAAAAAGGCTATTTAAGGTAGCTTCTGGATCAACACATAACCCCGGGTGTAACGGTGATGGTTGTATGATTGTACTTCTAGGAGCTGTCAGCCATCGAAAGCGACTAACCGGGTCAAGTTGAGCAATAGGCCCACCTGCTGCCATGCCTGCTGTTATTTTTTCCCATACCATCAGATATGCTTTGACTTCCGTAAAAGATGGTATGTTGTTCTCACTTTTGCCGGAAGGCACAAAAGAATGGAACCGTTCCTGGTCCAACCGCCAGTGTATTTTAAGGAACTTATGGTCACGACAATACATAATGACACCCACGTTCATACATTCACCACGCAGTACATTAGGTACCAATCGAATAATCGAATATTCATATACACTACTATTGGACATCAGTCGCCTCTTTAGTAAGCAAATCTAGTCGCTCCAGACGCAGCTGCAGATAGCCCACATAAGCAGCTCGCTTTTCTTCAGGTGTCAGGTCATCAGAAGTTTCTTCTAAAAAATCATCTGGAATAAGAGCCACAATTTTTTGGAAGGTCTCCTGATTAAGAGCTTCCTTTATTTTGGCTGCTGCCTCCGGTAATACAGTGGCCCGAGGCAGTAAGACGTGATCCTTAATCCGTGGGAAAGGGCGTTGTGCATGGGCTTTCCAGTCGCCCCAGTTATGGTGAAAGTACAAACTAGCACCGTGATCGATCAGCCATAGCTCTCGTTTCCAATTCAGCAGATTTGTATTGCGGGGGGTACGGTCAATATTAGTAATCATACTATCCAGCAGAACCACCAAAGATGCTTCCAAAGGTGTCGCCACAGAAACAACCGGATCGTATACAATAGCTCCTGATAAAAAATGCAAACCCAGGTTTAATCCTACCGAAAACTTAAGTAGATCCTGAATTTCCTCGTCCGGTTCCGAACGGGCAAAAGAATCATCGAGATTCATTAACACCAGTTCTGGCACTCGTAACCCAATTGCCCGGGCCAGTTCACCACCAATAATTTCAGCAATCAGAGCTTTTTTTCCCTGCCCGGCACCCCGAAATTTTAGCACATAATGAAACTCATCATCTGCTTCCACTATCGCTGGTAATGAGCCCCCTTCTCGTAAAGGCTGAATATAGCGAACAACATTAACGTTTCGTATGTCAAGATCAGCAGCCATAGAGGGGCAAGATACTATAAATTCGTATAGCTGATCAAGAGTATTCAAAATGTACCATACAACAGTAACCTAAGTCTTCCATCTACATTATGGCGTATCTTAACCACTACTATACTTTATTGAATATGGAGTGTGAAATTGTAGGCAATCATACATTTTCTCATTTTCCAATTCACAGATAAAATGATAGCATCCATACTATTGTATCTTTTGGTGTCGTCAAATGCTTACTACCATGAAAATGCTAAACAGTTTTGTGCTATGGATCTGTTTTGTGATACCGCTGATTGCACAAGGTCCTGCTAGTCGGAAAGCTATCCATTTAGATGAAGCTGTTGATCGCTATGACGTTACTGGTGAGGGGGTGGTCGTTATCATGATTGATCGGGGTATCGATTACCGGCACCCTGACTTTATCGATGAAAATGGGAAAACGAGAATTGCTTATATCTATGATATGCTGGATCCTTCCGGAGTAGATGCGCCTGGTAATATTTATGGCATTGGCACCATCTACACCCAGGATCAGATCAATGCGGCCTTAGAAGAAAGTATATACCCTACAGTTTCCATTGATCGAGGAGGCCACGGGACAGCCACGACAGGTATTATGGCTGGCAATGGTTCCGGAACTGACGACCGGGTTTATCAGGGTATTGCACCTAAAGCCACTATCATAAGTATCAAGATTATTGAGGATGAATTTCCAGCTTTTGGCAACCAACCTGCTCAGGAAGCTCGGTTTAATGATTTATACATTATGGACGCACTGGCGTTTGCTCATGATAAAATTACTGAGCTTGGCTTGCCTTCTGTGACCCTGTTAAATACGGGCTCTATTGGTGGTCCTTCAGACGGGACTAGCCGGATCAGCCGTGAGATTGATCGCTTTATTGCACTGGGTCACCCGTTAGTTTGTGGGGTAGGAAATAATGGTGGAGCACAAAACTATGCTCGCGGGTATATTGATGACGGAGAAACCATAGAACTGGTTGTCGATAAATCCGAAGACGAAACCCTCAAACTGGACCTTTGGTATGCCGAGTTGGACCGCTTTTCGGTGTCTCTTCGTCTTCCTGATGGCAATTTACTAGGGCCTTTTTCCAGTCCGATCAGACGTGATGATGTGGCGGATCATGAGTTGGGGGATATCACTTTGTACCATAGGGGTTCGGAAGCTGCATTCAATGGTTCCACAGCGGAACGTAGGCAGTTACTCATCGAATTTAGAGGTCAACGTGGGCAGTATACTGTTATTCTCGAGGGTCAAGATATTTATGATACTGGTCTTTTCCAGGCAACCCTCAACCCTGCGCCCTTCCATTCTGCTAACCGCTTTTTAACCTATACTATTCCTGGGTATAGCATCAACGACTATGCTACCGCTAGAACGGTTATCTCTCCAACCAGCTATATTGCAACCTCTTCATGGACTGATCAGAATCGGGCCGTTTACGACCTATTTGAGCTGGAAGGGAAAACAGGGGATCTATGGATAGGAGCCAGCACTGGTCCAACCCAAGATGAACGGCTAGGTGTGGATTTTGCTACCCCTGGCGAGCTTGCGATTGGTGCATACTATCCGGATACATGGTATGCCAACGCATCAGAAAGAATCGTGGAAAATAGCAATGGATTGTATGGTATTCAAAAAACAGTAAGTGCAGCGGCACCGATTGCTGCCGGATTAATAGCCTTACTCCTTGAAGTCAATCCGAATCTAACGCCTGAAGCGCTACTTCTTTTGTTGTATAATTCCTGTATCCAAGATAATTTCACAGGGCCTACACCTAATGCGCGCTGGGGATATGGCAAACTGGACGCCCGACTTGCCTTAGAAAATGCCCTGTTGTCCGTAAATACGACCCAAGAGCGATCATCTGCTGCTGGAATTGTTGTATTCCCTAATCCAGCAAAAGATCAGATATATATTGATGTAAAAGATGTAAGACCTATCCGTCGGATCGATGCGTATAATAGCGTAGGTCAGTGTGTGTATTCGACGGCCTTCGCAGAAGGGTTCCGGCATAGCATCTCTATTCAGGATTGGCCTCCTGGCATGTATTCCATACGGGTATACCAGAAAGAAAAAACGCCCATGATTCGCAAGATCATGGTCCGGTAGCCTAGATTAGAATAAGGTGCCTTGTTCGGCAAAACTGATTGGGTTTTCGTGTGCCAAAAGCGCGCGTTTTACATTAAGCCCATAAAA
>JABSSK010000426.1 GCA_013214265.1 Saprospiraceae bacterium
TGCTGATCATTTCGTTTTTTTAACTATTTTCTTCGCGAATCTGGCGTAACGTAACCAACATACCAGGCATCAGTTTGGTAGAATCGCCATTATCTTCGATGACTTTTTTATCAAAAATCCAATCGTTCTGAGCGAAGAAATCATAGCGCTCGACCGCTTCACCTTCCAAGAAGGACGTATCGCCTGGATCTTCAATTTGTACCCGACGCATCATTTGACGAACAATAACTTCAATATGCTTATTGTTGATGGTAATACCTTGAGAGCGATAAACCTCCTGAATACCATTTACTAAGTATTGCTGTACAGCAAATGGCCCTCTGATGTTTAGAATATCCCTAGGAGCAATAGTTCCATCTGACAGGCGTGTACCTGCACGAACGAAGTCACCATCCTGCACCAGAATATGCTTAGAAAGCCCAATCAAGTACTTACGCTTTTGACCATCACGAGCTTCAACAATCACCTCGCGATTACCTCGCTTAATCTTTCCGAACGAAACCACCCCGTCAATCTCAGACACAACTGCTGGATTGGATGGATTTCGGGCTTCAAAGAGTTCCGTAACCCGTGGCAGACCACCCGTAATATCCTGAATACCACCTAGTTTACGAGGGATTTTCACGATTTTTTCACCGGATGCAATTGCTTGGCCGTCCTCAATATTAATATAAGCACCTACCGGCAGGTTATAACTCTTAAGGTTTTCTCCTTCCGGACTTACAATGTGAATGGTAGGTATCTTGCGCTTATTCTTACTTTCAACAACGACTTTCTCCGCATAACCCGTTTGGTCATCACGCTCAATCCGGAAGGTTATACCCTCCTCGATAGCTTCGAATTTAGCGATTCCAGAAAATTCAGAAACGATTACCGCATTGAACGGATCCCACTCACAAATTGAATCCCCTTTGGTAATCTTAGCCTTATCAACCACGTGAATGGTCGATCCGTAAGGAATATGATGCGAAACGAATATTTTACCTGTATCTGGTTCTACAATTCTCACTTCTCCTGTACGCGATAAAACGACTTCTGATTTCTTACCATCTTTTTCAGTGGAAACCACTTTTACGTTATCAAATTCAATTGTTCCATTGAACTTGGAAACGATCTCTGATTCATTCTTAGCAACTGAAGCAATACCACCTACGTGGAAGGTACGCAAAGTAAGCTGTGTTCCTGGCTCACCAATAGATTGAGCTGCTATAATACCTACTGCATCGCCTTTTTCCGTGATCCGACCAGTGGCTAGGTTTTTGCCATAGCACTTACCACATACGCCACGCTTAGTCTCACAAGTTAGAACCGAACGAATCCATACCGTTTCAATTCCGATCTCTTCAATATGATTGGCCATGTTGGTATCGATGTATTCACCAGCAGGAACAAGGACCTCATCTGTTTCCGGGTGCAATACGTCGTAAAGCGTATAACGACCATCAATACGGGAAGCCAGATTTTCAACAACTTTGTCGTTGTCTTTCAAGGCTGAAGTTTCCATTCCCCGCAGTGTATTACAATCAACCTCGTGTATAACGACATCCTGAGCAACATCTACCAAACGACGAGTGAGGTAACCGGCATCTGCTGTTTTCAAAGCAGTATCAGCCAAACCTTTACGTGCACCGTGTGTAGATATGAAATACTCTAGTACCGACAGGCCATCAACGAAGTTGGATAGGATTGGGTTTTCAATAACCGCACCACCTGTATCTCCCGATTTACGGGGTTTCGCCATCAGTCCCCGAAGACCACACAACTGCTTAATCTGTTGTTTTGAACCCCGTGCGCCGGAGTCCAGCATCATATACACGGAGTTGAACCCTTGCTTATGCTCGGCTAACTCTTTCATTAGCGTTTCCGTGATCTTGTTATCAGCAAAAGTCCATTTATCAATGATCTGATTGTACCGTTCATTATTGGTAATCAGCCCCATGTTATAATTATCCCACACTTCATCCACTTCTTCTCTGGCCATCTGCAGGGTTTGTTCCTTAATAGAAGGATTAATCAGATCACCTAAGTTAAAGGATAACCCACCTTTAAAGGACCATTGGAAACCCAGATCTTTTATGGAATCCAAGAAGTGAGCTGTAACAGCGAAATTAGTGCGTTCAATAACGCCACCGATTACCTTTTTCAAGTTGCGCTTAGTGAGCAGCAAATTGATGAAAGGCACATCACTTGGCACCACTTGGTTAAACATGACCCTACCTGTGGTCGTGTCTATAAGCTTGTGTACCAGTTCACCATGCTCACCTTCAGTTTTTACCCGTGCTTTAATCGGTGCATGGAGATCAAGAATGCCTTCGTTGAAAGCAATCATGACTTCTTCCGGAGAGTAGAATTTCATTCCTTCTCCCTTCACTTT
Organism: Saprospiraceae bacterium; assembly: GCA_013214265.1. Classification (GTDB taxonomy): domain Bacteria; phylum Bacteroidota; class Bacteroidia; order Chitinophagales; family Saprospiraceae; genus DT-110. The sequence continues at coordinate 2,375 of JABSSK010000426.1, forward strand.
AGTATCTTCTGTTGACTTGCGTTCCTTCGTAATGTAGTAAAGCCCCAATACCATGTCCTGAGAAGGTAGAGTAATCGGGGTACCATTTTGAGGATTCAGCATATTATGAGAGGAAAGCATCAGCATTTGAGCTTCCAAAATAGCTGCCTGACTCAAAGGAACGTGAACGGCCATCTGGTCACCGTCAAAATCGGCGTTGAAGGCACCACAAACAAGCGGGTGCAACTGAATAGCCTTACCTTCGATCAATCGTGGTTGGAAGGATTGAATCGACAAACGGTGTAGGGTTGGAGCCCGGTTTAGCATCACCGGGTGACCACGTAGAATATTTTCTAGTATTTCCCAAATTACAGGATCCTTACGATCAACGAGTTTCTTCGCTGACTTAACCGTTTTTACGATTCCACGTTCAATAAGCTTACGAATAACGAAAGGCTTAAACAACTCAGCAGCCATTGCTTTCGGTAAACCACATTCGTGCAGTTGCAAGGTGGGTCCAACCACAATAACGGAACGACCAGAATAATCCACCCGCTTACCCAATAGGTTTTGGCGGAAACGACCTTGCTTACCTTTGAGGATATCACTCAACGACTTTAACGGACGACCACCTTCTGCTTTGACTGCATTAGATTTTCTGGAATTATCGAAAAGGGAGTCAACAGCTACTTGAAGCATCCGTTTTTCATTTCGAAGGATAACTTCAGGCGCTTTAATTTCTAACAGTCGCTTTAAGCGATTATTTCGAATAATAACCCGGCGGTAAAGGTCATTCAAATCAGAACTCGCAAATCGACCACCATCTAATGGTACCAAAGGACGAAGTTCTGGTGGTATAACAGGTAGATATTCAATAACAGCCCACTCCGGACGATTTTCCATACGAGAAAGACCATCGCGGAAAGCTTCTACTACACGTAGTCTTTTTAAGGCTTCTGATTTACGCTGTTGTGATGTTTCGTGGGCAGCTTGGTGGCGCAAAGCAAATGATAGCTGATCCAGATCCAATCGGCTAAGTAAATCACGCACTGCATCAGCCCCCATCTTAGCGATAAATTTGTTGGGATCAGAATCCTCTAGCTGCTGATTCTCAGGTGGCAAAGTTTCCAGAATTTCCAGATACTCTTCTTCCGTTAGCAGATCCATCTTTGCGATACCCTCTGGCTCTTTGAGACCAGCTTGGATAACCACATATCGCTCGTAATAAATAATGGATTCCAGCTTTTTGGACGATAGTCCAAGCATGTATCCAATTTTATTAGGAAGTGACTTGAAGAACCAAATATGAACCACAGGAACAACGAGTTTAATATGTCCCATACGTTCACGACGAACTTTCTTTTCCGTTACTTCTACCCCACACCGATCGCAAACAATACCTTTATAGCGAATCCTTTTGTACTTACCACAGTAGCACTCATAGTCCTTTACCGGACCAAAAATCCGCTCGCAGAATAAACCATCGCGCTCGGGCTTGTTAGTACGATAGTTGATGGTTTCAGGCTTCAATACTTCACCATAGGAACGCTCCAATATCTC
>JABSSK010000427.1 GCA_013214265.1 Saprospiraceae bacterium
AGCGGACAGAGGCTGGATATCGGGTAGTATTTTTCTAAATCAGGAAGTTGGTCAAGAATACAATCAGCGATATGATGGTCGGGTTACGATTGAGCCTTTCCGAGATTTTCGAATTGACATAGAAGCCCGACGAGACTTTACCGAAAATCACACCCAATTCTTTAAAGATACTCTGGGGCGTGGTGATTTTGTTCACGTTATCCCTAAAAATTTTGGATCGCTGACCGTTACATATTCAGCATTGAACACCCTATTTGATGATAGCAGGGATGAAATTATTTCCCTTTTTAATCAGTTTGAGGCTAATCGGGTTGTTATTTCCCAGCGGATAGGGGAGGGGGTCCATAGTGACTCTTTATTGGCGGACCAAGGTTTTACGGATGGCTATGGACGAACCCAACAAGATGTTCTGATCCCAGCTTTTCTGGCTGCTTATACTGGGGAAGACGCCAATAATGTGGGCCTTAATGTTTTTGATACACGTCCAAATTTGAATTGGCGACTGACGTATAATGGGTTGTCCCGGGTGCCCTTATTTCAGGAGTTATTTCAAAACTTTAGTTTGAATCACGGATACCAATCGACCCTTACCATCAATAGGTTCGGAACGGGGCTTGATTTCCTTCGCACCCGAAGTCAGGGAGCGATAAATGAACTCAATGGTAATTTTTACCCTAGGTTGGAGGTTCCTGAACTGGTTATTCAGGAAGGCTTTAGCCCGCTAGTGGGATTAGATTCTACGTTGACAAATGGTATGTCATTGCAATTCAATTATAATAAGACCCGAACCTTAGCGATGAGTTTTATCAGTAATCAGTTAAGTGAATCGCAATCCAAATCTATTGAGGTTGGCTTTGGTTAATTAATTCGTGGATTGAATATTGGCTTCCTCACTGGAAATAAGAAGGGCCGAGGTAATGATACACGGAATGGCAGTCCGCAGAGTAGAAATGCCAATAACCGAGGTGGTGGCAATCGACGTGGTGGTTTACAAGGTCAAGATTTGGATATTAACTTTACATTCCAGCTTAGAGATGATGTAACGTTCAACCATTTGCTGGATCAGGGTGTAGTGGAACCTACCCGTGGTAATTATCAGTTAAGTATTTCCCCATCAGCAGAGTATCAGATTAATCAGCGCTTATCCTTGCGTTTGTTTTTTGATTATATCAGGAATGAACCCAAAACGTCAGCGGGCTATCCCAGAACGGATTCTTCTGGAGGAATTGTGGTACGTTTCTCTTTGAATTAAGGAACTGGCCATAAATGGGGTTGAGATTTCAAAAAATTAGCGTAATTTATTTTTAAAATCTCAACCTCAGCTTCTGCCATTGGTTTCAGAGGTAATTAGCCTATGTAGATAATGACAAAGATTCTGTACTGGATACCCACAACGATTTTTTTGCTGGTTTTTTTACTGATCCTTCTACTTTTTCATCCTTTACAGGTGGTTGGGCTTCGCTTGGGATACAAGTATCATAAGCACATCGTGGATGCCATGATATGGTGTATTGTATCCGCGCTATGGGTATTGGGTAGTCCTATCCGGTACCGAGGGCGAGATGTACGCAAACATTTACCTGTGGATAAGCCGTTAATTCTGGTCAGTAATCATCAGAGTATGTTTGATATTCCTGCTATTGGTTGGTTTCTTCGAAGGCATCATCCTAAATACATAGCCAAGGTTAGTCTAGCAAAAGGTATCCCTAGTATATCATTTAATATTCGCCACGGCGGATCAATCTATATTGATCGTAAAGATCGAGCGAAAGCGTTGCAGAAGATCGATCATTTTACGGATTATCTGAATCAATACAACAGATCAGGAACGATTTTTCCGGAAGGAACACGTTCAAAGGATGGAAGTTTGGGGCCATTCAAGTCGAGTGGCTTGTTACAGATGTTAGAAAAAATGCCGGAAGCGGTTGTTGTTCCGATAGCCATTGAGAATTTCTGGAAAATAACGCGTTACGGCATGAAGCCTATTCCTTTTGGTATTCGACTACGATGCACCATAATGGCACCAGTAGAACGGAAATTCAATAATGAAATGGTTATTAATGAAGTGGAAAAAAGAATCCAACAGACGTTGAGTAAAGGGTAGTGGAGTGTCTGAATGCTTAATTTTCAGGAGGTTAAATGTAAGTTAAAGATACACTTTAGAGACATGTAAAATGTAGCTTTGTATGGTTACATATAAGACAGCCGGACAAAGAACTATTGTAAATGAATCGTCGAATTATATTAACTATTGTGGTGCTCATGAGCTTATCGGTTATTGGAGTCGTTTGGCTGCAGATGGACCTGATAGGTAATTTGATGCGGGAAAACGAAGAACAGTTTGAGAACGATGTTTTTGATGCCCTCAATGAGGTTGTACAACGTCTTGAGAAAAAGGAAGATGAGGAATTATTTAGCCAAATAAATGGCTATCATCGTTTTTATGCGCGTCAGCAAATGCTTTCGTCCATGAATGGGCAGTTCGACGGTCAGATTGAGTTGACTATTCGGGATGGTAATGTAGGGGGATTCGATAACAATATTCGGCGTCAATTTCAGGATCAATTACTGACGGATCCCAGTTTAAAAGCTATTTATAAGCGGGGGGTGACGGACCGTTCTTTAGCTGAGCGTATCGAACTACAAATGGTTGATGAACTTTTAAACAAGTCATTAGCGAACCGGGGGATTGATTCGCGTAACAACAAGTATAAATTTCACTATGGTGTTTTTTCTGCGATTGAGAATAGTTTTGTGATCGTTGATGGGCATTATGTGGTTGAGGATTCAGCTCCCAGGGAGGTGTTGGCTGATTTCCAGGGTAAGAACCTGTATAACCCGGATTATAAGGTGATGCTTTTCCCATTGGAGCAGCCTTCGCCAGGTGAATTGCGCATTTTTTTTCCGAATCGATCTACCATTATCTGGTCCTCTCTTTGGCAAAATTTTGTTGCGGTTCTACTCTTCACGGGAGTTATTTTATTCTCTTTCTTTTATACCCTAAATGTAGTCTTTCGACAAAAGAAAGTGTCAGAGATGAAGACGGACTTCATCAACAATATGACCCACGAGTTCAAGACGCCCATTGCTACTATTTCACTGGCAACAGATTCGATTACAACACCCAAGATATCCATGGATGCCGAGAAGGTGGTTCGCTTTGCTAATATCATTAAGCAAGAAAACAGGCGGATGAATGCTCAAGTGGAGAAGGTCTTACAGATGGCGCAAATTGATAAAGATGAGTTTACTTTAAAGCTTGTTGATGTAAACCTTCATGATGTTATTCAGCAAGCGGTGGAGAATATTGGCCTGCAAGTCGAAAAGCGAGGAGGTGTAGCTACCGCAGAAATGAAAGCGACGAAGCCCATTGTTGAAGGTGATATGACACATATTTCCAATGTGATTAGTAATTTATTGGATAATGCAAATAAGTATTCACCGGAAAATCCTGAAATTTCAGTACATACACGCAATGTAACAAACGGTGTTGAAGTTATAGTTAAGGACAAAGGTATGGGCATGACTGCTGAGGACCGGAAGCATATATTTGATAAGTTTTATCGGGTTCATACAGGTAACTTACATGATGTGAAGGGCTTTGGTCTAGGATTGAGTTACGTAAAGGCCTTGATGACAGCGCACAAGGGGCAGGTTGACGTAAAGAGTGAATTAGGAAAAGGAAGTAGCTTTAGGTTATTTTTCCCTTTTAAAGTGAACGTTTGATGTAACGTATATATATAATTTAGCATACAATAAATTATGCCTGAATGGAGGCTAGAAAAACCGATTTTGTTGTCCATTGGCAAAGGGTACCCTCAGAGAGGTTTCTATTTTTGAAGGTATCTTGACGCCTCTTGACTTCGGTGGATAGTGTCTCATCTAGAGACTTTC
>JABSSK010000428.1 GCA_013214265.1 Saprospiraceae bacterium
ATAAAATATTATATTGATGGAAATAATGCGTGTAATGCCACGGCAGTTGCACGGAACGTTATACATCATTAAAAACAATAGCATTGAACATCCCCATTGATAGCTTTATAGCCGTAATAATTTCAAGTTTTGGAATCCTAGGTTGTTTCACTATCGGCTTACATATATTATTTCCAAAGAAAGGAACACCAAAAGCTAATATCTTTCTTGGACTGTTATTGATATTATATAGCTTAACGCTATTGAACAATCTAATGGCCATGACTGGCCTTTATTCAAAATATCAATTTCTCTACTTCCTTCCGCTTACTTTTTCATTTAGCATTGGGCCCCTTTTCTATCTGTTTGTTAAATCGAGAATACAATCTAGCTGGATTTTCAGGAAAAAAGATATAATGCATTTAATACTTCCTGTGCTCCAATTCATTTTTTATCTTTCTATTGGGTTCCGATCTGCGGAGTTTAAAGGTTGGATCTGGAGGAATGTGTTAGCTCCTTATGGCCAGTTTATTGAGGAGTCTATTACGATAATTCTATCAATAGGCTATATTGTAGTGGCCATTAAGCTTGTGAGCAAAGAATTACCTACAGCACTATGGAAGCACCCAGTTTGTGAATGGCTCAAAAAATTCTCGGTTTCATTACTCACCCTTCTTGCCATATCCAGTCTTTATGAAATTACGGATTGGATCCTCTGGGGCTTCTTTGAGTACAATCTGTTCAATACGCCTTGGGTAGATTTCCCTTTAAAAATAACCTACGGAATCATTAGTTTATTGATTGGCTATAATGCTTTTATCTTTCAGCATCAGTCATTGGTGACACCTGCATTTTATGGCAAAGCAAATGGTAATAACCTTAAAGAAAGGATTCAGGAGCTATTAGAGCAAAAGCAAGTGTATTTAGACCCCGAATTGAAAACGGAGACGTTTGCAAAAATGTTGGGTATACATCGCAATCAGTTATCAAAATATTTTACCTCCCAAGGAAGTAGTTTTCGGGCTACGATTAATGAATATCGTGTAAGGCATTTTCTTGAATTGATCAAAGCTGGGAAAAGTAAACACCTAACCATTCTTGGTTTGGCCTTTGAGTCAGGATTTAACTCAAAAGCAAGCTTCAACAGGATATTTAAGGCGTCACAAGGTCAAACACCTAATGATTACTTGAAAGCCAACTAAGCTTTAACTCAAATCCATTGTACTTTTCTTCTTGACAATTAGGTCTCAAAATGCAAAATGAGTCGCTAGGCACTATTCTAAAGCTGATTTTGGACGAAATTTTATTTCAAAAAAATATCATGTCATGAAAAAAGTCTTAAAATCAATTTTGTTCTTAATGGTGACCATGCTCATTATGTCAAGTTGTGCAGTGAAAAGTACGGTTTCTATTCGGCCACAAGAGGAGTTCGTTTTGGGTGAATATCAAAATACCCGATTTAACGCAAAGGTTACCAACCTTTCTACAAAAGAGGTAAAAGTCGTCATTCTTAATACTCTATCTGGAAAACAAACACAAGGCTTTGGTCTAGCTGCCAAAGGTACCGCTCAAATCTATGTTTCAAAGGAAGAAACCGTCATATTCAAAAACGCAAGCGAAGAACAAGTGAGAGTAAAGGTGCGTCTTGGGCGAGATGTAGAAGGCATGCGTTATCAACCAGTTACTAAGCAATAAGACACATTGAAATGAAAAAATTTATAGCTAAATTTCTTTTGTCACAGAATATATCCTCTATTTGGAAAAATATAGCTATTGCTATCCCACGAATCATAGGTGGTCTATTACTTTGTTTCGAATTTGGATCCTCTAAATTTGGAATGCCATGGTCCACAACCGAAGAAATAGGGCTACTACAAGTAGCTGGATGGTTTGCTAAGGATGTGGCAAAGTTTGGATTTCCATTTTCTTTGTCGCCTTTATTCTTTGCTTGGATAGGGGCTGCTTCTGAGGCTATTGGAGGGTTGTTTTTGGCACTCGGTTTAGGTACTCGTATTTGGGGAGGATTACTTGGAATTACAATGGTAACGGCAATATTTTTTGAAAAATGGCCTGATGTAATAGAATATGGCAGCTCATGGCCAATTCTTCCAGCCTGTGGGTTTTTATGGATTTCAATTTACTCAGTTATTTTGGGGTCTGGCAAGATAGGTTTGGATTATTTAATAGTTAGAAAAATGACAGGAGTTCTGAACAAAGAATAAAGGGGTTAAAAATATTAGATTTGAAATCGTCAGAAAAAACGAAGTACAACAAAACCTAAACTGCATTAAAACGCAGCTTAGCAAGAGACGTTAGCTGCAAAAAAATAATTAACAAAATGAAATACATAATACTAAATATTATCTTATTGTTTTCTTTAGGTAGCTATGGTCAGCCTCAAATAACTCCAGAAGATTTGAAATCAATTGTAGGTACTTGGGATGGCAGCATTACATATTTAGACTTTCAAACAAATAAGCCATTCACAATGGCTGCCAATTTAATTGTAGAAAAGGGAAGAAATGAAAATACCTTGGTTTTAAACAACCTTTATCCCAATGAACCTAAAGCCAATAATTCAGAGAAAATTAAAGTGTCTAACAATGGAACTATGTTGAACAAGCACATAGTTACGCAAAGAGAAGAACTAGAAAACGGTCATATCCAGATCCAAACTGAGCATAATGGGAAGGATGACAATAAGAAAGCACAAATTCGATACACATACATAATAGGCAAAAAGATATTTTTAATCAGAAAAGAAGTTCAATTTAGTCAAGGAGAAGAGTGGATAAAAAGAAGTGAATTCAGCTACAATAGAAATAAATAAAGCAGCTAACAAGCTGTATAGTTCATAGCCACCCTTCGGGATGGCTAAGCCCCATACACTAAACGTTACCTGCAAGCTAAACAAAAGATGGAAGTTAAATACGACAAAATAGGACTTGATTACAATCTGACCCGAAAAGCAGACAAATATTTGACCGAACAGTTACTTCTTCACTTACAACCGACGAGGGACGGAAAATATTTGGACATAGGTTGCGGAACAGGAAATTATACTAATGAACTTCAAAAAAGTGGTTTTGACTTTATTGGAATTGACCCATCAGAACTGATGCTGGAAAAAGCAAGAACTAAGAATGATAAAATTGATTGGAAAATTGGTTCAGCAGAAAATACTGGACTTCCTGAAAATTTTGTGAATGGAATTATTGGCTCGTTGACAATCCATCATTGGACGAATTTAAAAACTGGTTTTTCAGAGCTGAATAAGGTTCTAAAGCCAAGTGGTAGAATTGTGATTTTTACATCAACGCCTAAACAAATGAGAGGTTATTGGCTCAATCATTATTTTCCCAAAATGCTTTCCGACTCAATAATTCAAATGCCAACTTTAGAAAGAGTTGAAAAAGCTATGAAAGATAGCGGAATCGAATTTTTAGAAACGTACAAGTATTTTATAAAACCAAACTTGGAAGACCAATTTTTGTATTGTGGAAAACAAAATCCTAACCTTTATTTTGACGAACAAATTAGACACGGAATTTCTTCATTTTCATCCTTATCGAACCGAACTGAAGTGGAAAATGGATTAAGAAGCTTGAGAATAGATATTGACAGTGGAAAAATCAAAGAAGTAATCAAATCGTATGAAAACGATTTAGGAGATTATTTATATGTAATTGGTAAAAAGCCAGCAGGTAACAATGTACATAAAAAATAGGCGAAGGATTTATAATAATCAAGGGTTTTGGCTCGTTTCAAACTTTGCGTTTAACCGAAAGTTTCGTGCTTCGAAATCGCCTACTTTTCATATACAAGACCGTTACCATTAATTGATAAAATGAATAGAATTCCTTTACTTTTTTGCATTCTAATTTTCTCATTGAACTGCTATT
>JABSSK010000429.1 GCA_013214265.1 Saprospiraceae bacterium
GCAATACCATTCGCATCCGTATTTACTGATCCACCTGAAGAAACCATTCCCGAACCCGCACTAACAGTAGCCGTAATGTTAACGCCAGCCATCAGGTCAGGATTCCCCATGGCATCACGCAACTGGACCTGGAAGCTGGGGCTAATTGCTTCCCCACATTTGAATTGGATCGGAGTAAGGCCTGTCAAGCCTAAAGACTGTCCATGTAGTGAGGCAGAACTAGCTAGACTCAAAAAGAAAATAATAAGAATTAACCGGATAGTAAAAATCAAATCAACACCCTGGTCATCTATTTTTCTTTCTGCAAAAATATTTTTTTGGTTCATGATATTAGTGGGTTACGCAACTAAAAAATTGTCATTCTATTTACCCTTAGACTTCTTTCTATTTCGGTTCTTCGCTTTTTCCAAAGCTATTCTGTATGTTTCTTCAATGGCTCGTTCTAGATATTCTGGATCCTCCTCTATCTTTTTTAAGATGGGTATGGGATTTGTAAATAATTGTTCAAAGAAAGGCATCAGACTCAAGTCAACACCTTTACTTTCCAATACGGCTTTCCCTTTGGCATAACATTCGGTAATCATACCTTTGTGCTGTTCCAATAATTTAGCTGGGCTATATTCTACGTTACGATCAACCAGAAAGGGGTTATTTGTATCCAACAAATTCTTTGAACTGCCAAAGAAATCTGCCAAAACAGGAATGGACCTTTCCCTAATACCACAATCTGGGCAGGATGTCCGCTGTGTTTTCTGAGGAAGGACTAGTTGGTCTGTTTCACCAGAAAGAAAAGCAATCACATTATCAAGACCACGATCGATTTCTGAAAGGCGATTACTACCTATATTGCGATCCAACCCAATTGCTACATTTACTAAATTTTCTGACAAAGCGAGACCTGACTCCAAAGCACGACCGATAATTACGGAATAATCACTAGAGGCTAGGCTGTCGGGAGAAATAGCAATACCGAACCCATCATTATTACCTGAAGGAATGATATAATCTCCCTTGCGAACCACACCTGCAACCCGGGTCCGTACTTGACCTAAAAAGGCTACAGGCCGGCCATATTTTTCTTTTTTTGCATCCAACGGATGATTACCTAAAATAACAGGTGACTCAGAAACAATCATTACGTGGTCAGCACCTTCCGTCTTTTTGGTAATTTTGCTTCCATAAACACCAACTACATCTGCGAAGGCAATTTTTTCTTTACGGTTTACTACGGGGAGCCATTCGGCATAATCGGCGCTACCTGAGTGATATCTGACTCCAACATCGTTTGTTGAATTGGTTTCCCAATCAATATAACTTTGTATATGTGCAGCAAGCTCAATACCAACGCCGACACCTTCTGCAACTACCCCTGCTGCATGGAGAGCGTAGAAAGGTGCAGACCAAGCGAAAATTGGGAACGGGAGTCCAAGAGTGATAGCACAAGTAACTGTAGCCCATGCTGTTATTGCGCTACCGACTAGAATTCCGCTTCTAGCTCCAAGAGAAGCACTCTTGGAAATATAACCAGCTACTTGATAAGCATATTCAGATTCAGCTCTCCACTCCTGATCTGTTTGACCTTCAACTGCGCCCCATATTTTTTCACTGTCTTTAAACGTTAAATAATTATTGAACCCATTTGCATTGGCATTAATATTAATCCAAATACCTTGATTACCACCAGAAATAACCATAGGGTAACTATCTTTCTTAGAATCAAGCCCTGCCACCGAGTCATCCGCTTCAACCTTTAACTGACCCGAATTATCTACAGTAAACCGATTGATACCATTGGTCTTAAAAATAATTTTGGCATTATCGGTGCTTCCCAGAAAATGAATTGGTGGTTGGGTACCGTTGTTTCCCGAGGTCAGCCAACGTGTATTTGGCCCACCGTTTCGTAAAGCTGCAGTTTGGGCACCGGCCCGCCTTCCGGTTTGATTCGCATAAAATCCATAAGCAACAGTGCGTAAAAGGGTGCGCTGGTAAAACTGAAAGTTGGGAAGTCGGGTACTGGTAATTTGGACTTCAAGTTCGATATTACCATCGAACCAAGGCACCTCATCAATTGTGGTTGGACCAGCCATCCCTTGGCCAATAATAAAGCCTGCCTGCCCTATTGCGTTGGTAGTAAATTCGTGTACTTCTGAGTAATGAACCACCTGCCTCCCTTCTCTTTCAGATAATAGACTTACCCGTGCGAAGAGATCTTCATGCACAACAAGATCACCCGTTTGCTCTTTTGCGACCATCTGAAACTGAATTCCTGCAGGTACGATTCGTTGTGCTCTAGCCGGGATAGTCCAGATCAGAACTCCAAGTACCAAAGGCAGCAGCTTGGTATGTGTAAGCATATTAATCATGGTTAGAATAATTGTATTGTCGATCAAATAAGGCCCAGATTGTTTTGAAATCGGGGTCTTTTCGGGTCTGCCTTAAAAAAGCAATTGGGTCGTTGTAAAAAAGCGCAAACGATTCAACCTGATTGATGTCTTTTCCTGCTTCGGCTAGTTGTCTTCGAGCATAGTCAAAAACATATTCAATAGGTTCGCGATATGTCTCTAAAAAAAAATCAAATTCCGAACCTGACATAGCGGGCGTAAGTGGTTTACGCTCATTTTTAGCTAGGGGGCCAACCGACAGGGATCCTAACCCTTTTTCTTTATCTAAAACCTGAAGGATATAGCTCCATTTAGCCTCAATCATCCCCATCCGTTCCATCACCAAATCATTAGTAACTCCAATACCTGTATTGATTAATTGAGCTAACTTTTTGGGGTTACCCGATTCCCAAGCAACACCGATAATGCTGGCGTAGTCACCTATTTTCATATGTTCAGGAGAGACTGCCACAGCAAAACCATCATGATTCCCTGAAGGCAATAAGTAATCACCTTGTTCTACTGAACCACCTACCAATACTGGTGCTTGTCCCATGAAAGCAACACGCTCCATACTTTCGGTATTGCCCGAACTTGGTAAATTACCTACTACTATGGGATTAGAAGAAATGACCCGTATGATGGACGTACTGTCGGTGTTAAGTGTGATTTTCCCGTTTCGAATACCTACAACTTGTCCTGCCTCAAGCGACCGCAGACCTTTTTCTCGTTCTAACCATTCCGAATAATCGGCACCACCCGTATCATAATTTACGCCAATTTCTCGACGCCCTCGCTCTTGCCAGGCAGCTACCCTAATTAACTAAATCAACCCCCAATTGGACCACCATAGAATAATCAAATGGTACTTGAATTGCCGAACAGGGGAAAGTGGACTTGCCAGTGGCCTCCACAATAATACCAGCGATTTGAGTAGCAAGTGAAGCCGCTTCGATCGAAAACAATTTAATTGTATTGTTGTACACCTTGCCGTCCTCCCAATTCTGAATGGTCCGTCCCTCAATTCTACCTAAAGTTTTGTTTTTATCTTCGAAAGTGATGAAGTTGTGGGTTTTGTCTCTTTTACTTTTGATTTCTATCCAAATCCCATGTTTTGCTCCTTCAACAATAAGAGGGTATTTTTCTTCATCTTTTTCATTGGTAGTTGTACAACAGGTTCCTGCTTTAATTTCCAAACGGCCATTATCATTTATCCTCATCCGTTCCGTTGTGCCATCCGTTTTGAATATCAAAGGCTGATTATCATTAGTTCCCAAAGCGTGAGTGGGCGGGCGGAGATCCATATTCCCAGATGTGAGCCAATAAGCAGAAGGTCCTGATGACCTAAAAGCACTCGTTTCGGGGAGCGCAAGTTCAGCTGATTCGACTGCATAGAAAGCGTACGGAACGGACCATAACTTTTCTTCACGAACGATCTCAAAGGGATTATCAGGGTTGAGCTGTACTTCAGTA
>JABSSK010000043.1:0-4870 GCA_013214265.1 Saprospiraceae bacterium
GTAGCTATTGTAAGGATTGAACAGCTTTACCCGTTACCAGAAAAACAACTGGATGCTATTACCAAGAAGTACAGTGAGGCTTCTTTTCTTTGGGTACAAGAAGAGCCTTCTAATATGGGTGCCTGGCAGTATATGGCTATGTCCTACCCTAAAGCTGAATTAGAACTAATTTCAAGAAAAGCAAGTGCATCTCCAGCTACTGGTTTTAAAAAGAAACACGATGAGGTACAAAAGGCCATAACCAAGGCTTCTTTTGCATAGTCTTATCACATTGTGAAATAAAGGAAAGGTGCACACTTCTATAGTTGTGGCCCTTTCCTTTTTGGTGTCTTCAATTTTGTAATCAAGTGTTCGGTGGCCTCCTCCAACATATGATAGACTTGGTCAAAGCCATTATCATCCCAGTATGGATCCGGAACAGATCGATTGGTTTTAGGATGTACAAAATTCAAAATCATATGTACCTTTTCCTTTTGTTGTTCGGTGGCATGTCGAGTGATGTCCATGTAATTTGAATGATCCATAGCCAGAATAACATCAAAATGCTCCAGATCCGCCTGCACAAACTGGCGTGCCTTTTGTTGGCTTATATCGACGCCATTCTTCTGAGCTACCTGAATGGACCGGGGGTCAGGCGGCTCTCCGATATGCCAACTGCCGGTACCAGCAGAATCAACAGTCCAGTCTAAACCTTTAGACTTTACTTTTTTCACTAAGAGTCCTTCTGCCAGAGGGGAACGACATATGTTCCCCAAACAGACCATTAAAATTTTCATAGATAATTATTTCCTCGACATTAAAGGTGATGTCAATCTTTATAAATCCACTAACAGGTATTTGGTTCTAACGATACCCTTTTTTGCGTATTGCCTTCATTAGTATCCGCAACTTCGTTATCTTTTAATTGGATTCTTAGTATCCTTATTATAATATTTGTATCGCCTTGGGTTTTATTTTAGGTTATCGCTGACCTGCGGAAATCTCTCGATCGATTTTTACGCTGTAGTCCGCGAACATGCACCAGTTCAATGAAAATAATTATTGCGGGCGCAGGAGATGTGGGTTTTCATTTAGCGGAATTGCTCTCTTACGAAAATCAGGACATCGTACTCATCGATACCAATCAGGAAGTACTCGATTATGCCGGTACACATTTAGATGTACTGACCCTGCGGGGTGATTCTTCTTCCATAGAGGTCTTAAAGCAGGCTGATGTTAGCCATTCCGGTTTAGTCCTAGCCGTTACCACTAGTGAAAAAAACAATCTAATGACCGCAATTCTGGCTAAGCGATTGGGTGCTAAGCAAACAATAGCTAGGGTTAGTACGAGCGACTATTTAGATATTGAACAAAAGCAAACCTTCCTCGACCTCGGTATTGATGTTTTGATTTCTCCACAACAACTAGCCGCCAAAGAAATTCATCGGCTTGTGGCACAATGCTCGTTTACGGATGTATTCGAATTCGAAAATGGAAAAATTAGTTTGATCGGGTTTACTATTATTGAAACGTCACAACTCATTAATATCCGCATTGCGGATCTATCTACTTTAGCTCCAGACCTTTCCCTCCATGTAATCGCTATCCTTCGAGGACACACAACGCTAATTCCTAAGGGTGAAACCATTTTACGGAAAGGGGATCATGTGTATTTTATTACCAGAAAAGAAAATATATCTCGATTGGAAGAATTCGTTGGAGCCCAACGAAGGAAAATCAAAAAAGCTATGATCATTGGCGGTTCACAGTTGGGCCTTACCACAGCTAAAATACTAGAACAGGACTATAATCTAACCTTAGTCGAAGAAAACAAAGAGCGATGTAAAGAATTGGCTGAACATCTGGATAATACCTTAATCATTAACGGGAGCGTCAGTAACATTGAACTTATGGAAGAGGAAGGCCTCAATAATATGGATGCTTTTATTGCCCTCACGCCCAATTCCGAAACCAATATTATTGCCAGCCTCACCGCAAAGAATCATGGGGTATTTAAAACCATTGCTCAGGTTGAGAATAAAGAATACATCCACCTATCACAAAATATAGGCGTAGATACTTTAATCAATAAAAAGTTGATCGCAGCAAATAATATATTCCGGTATGTTCGAAAAGGCAGGATTGAAGCTATCACCAGTTTGCACGGTGTCGACGCGGAGGTAATCGAATTTGTGGTACACAAAAAGAACCGCCTCACTCGTACACCTATTGCAAAGCTTCACTTTCCCACTACGGCCCTGATAGGTACCGTTATTCGGGGAGAAGAGAGCTTTATTCCCGATGGCGATTTCATTCTGCAAGAAAATGACAAAGTTATTGTTTTTGCCCTCCCTGAAGCTATCCCCAAACTGGAGAATCTATTTCGATAAATTATGATTAATGGAAAGCCAATAGCACGTTTTATCGGTTTTTTACTCTCGGTCATTGGCGTACTGATGCTAACCGGAATTCCCATTTCCCTGTATTATCAGAGTGGTGACCATCTGCCTCTACTATTCAGTGGCGTCATCAACCTAGGGGTAGGCATACCCCTTTGGCTTGTAGTTCCAAAAGCTGACGGAAGCATAAAAAAAAGAGAAGGGTACCTGATCGTAGCCTTGGGGTGGATCGCAATGGTCACTTTTGGTAGCCTACCATATTTGTTTAGTGATGTAATCGCTTCTCCAGTTGATGCATTATTCGAAACCGTATCCGGAATGACCACCACCGGGGCCTCCACCCTTCAAGATATTGAAACAACGCCTAAAGGCATTCTGTATTGGAGAAGCCTAACCCAGTGGATAGGCGGCATGGGTATTATTGTGCTTACCGTGGCCATCTTCCCATTACTAGGTATTGGAGGAATTGAACTCTTCGTAGCCGAAGCACCTGGACCTACCTCTGACAAAATTCACCCCCGAATTCGAGGTACTGCGCGCCGCTTATGGCTTATTTATGTGGTCCTCACCTTTGTATTAGCTGCAGTACTGATGCTGGAAGGCATGTCATTTTACGACGCTATTAATCATGCCCTAACAACCATGGCAACCGGAGGGTTTAGCACCAAAAATACAAGTATGGCTCACTGGGATGTACCACATATACAATACACCATCATCTTTTTTATGTTCTTGGCCGGAACCAACTACACCGTAATTTATCACGGCTTAAAAGGTCGGTTCAATAAAGTGTGGCAGAGTGATGAATTTAAAGCCTACCTTATCTTGGTTGGCCTGTTAACTCTGACCCTAACTTATCCTGTTCTGCTGCATAGCAACCAAGGACTTGAAAATGCATTCCGTGACAGCCTTTTTCAAGTGGTATCCCTGATCACCACAACTGGCTTTGTCTCGGCCGATTATACAGCATGGGGATCAGCGATTACTATGCTCTGTTTCTTTATGATGTTTGCAGGTGCCAGCGCTGGCTCCACCAGTGGAGGCATCAAACTCATCCGGCATCTGGTTTTCTTTAAAAACTCATTCCTCGAATTTAAGCGTATTATCCATCCCAGAGCGATTATCCCTCTGAAATTGAATGGCCAAGTCGTACCAGGAAGAACCCTAACCCATATCATTATCTTTTTACTGCTTTATCTGTTCTTATTCGTCTTTGGCTCCATTATTGCCGCTGCTATGGGACTCGATTTCATGACAGCTATCGGAGCGGTCGCTACTTGTATTGGCAATGTAGGACCTGGTATTGGCGCTGTTGGTCCCGTAGATAATTTCGCGTGGCTACCAGAACACATCAAACTATTTCTAGCCTTTCTCATGCTATTAGGCCGACTCGAAATATTTACCATTCTGGTTCTCTTCTCGCCTTATTTTTGGAAATCCAATTAAAAGATAAGACTAGGAAAACCTAGCCTTATGATATATGTTGCAGACAAAATGAAGTTATAAAAAGGGAGCACTACGAATCTTAGCTGAGGACAGTGCAGGATAGTGCTCCCTATAAAAGACCAATCGTTTACTAAGAAAATCCTGACTCGAAAGTCTAAAGTACAGTCAGGATACTCTTCTGCCCTATGACAACAATATGCTACTACATAAGCACAAGCCTGCACCCTTTTTTTTGTAATTTGTTA
The DNA here is from genome assembly GCA_013214265.1 of Saprospiraceae bacterium. Taxonomy (GTDB): domain Bacteria; phylum Bacteroidota; class Bacteroidia; order Chitinophagales; family Saprospiraceae; genus DT-110. Next base: position 4,070 of record JABSSK010000043.1, read on the forward strand.
CCTATAAATTTTTTCCTAAATCAGCACCACACCACAAAACCAAATTAAGTTTTGAATAAGGCGATTTTACCGTAGAAAAAAATATCATTTTTACGTGAATCGTATTTCATTCGTTTTTTTTCATAAACACACCAACTGTCTTGTTATGCCCATCTCACATGGCAATCACTTATACACCTTAGTAAAATCATTGACAAAGGCTGAAAAGCGTAATTTTCGGTTATACGTGCGTAAAATTCAGGGCGAAGGTGACGCTAAATTCCTCCAACTCTTTGATCTCATCGATAAGAGCAGAATACAAGACGAAGAAGACTTACGTCAAAAATTAACTGGCACCAACAAAAGTCAATTCTCAAACTTAAAAAGGCACTTATATCAGCATGTTCTAACTAGCCTTCGATTGATTCAAATTAGAAAAAATGAAGCCATCCAAATCCGAGAATGGATCGATTATGCTCAGATATTATATGGGAAAGGGCTTTATCTGCAGGCACTTAAACTATTAGACAGAGCAAAAACTATAGCCAAAAACATGAACCTGGATGGTCTCCATTTGGATATTATAGAATTTGAAAAAAGAATTGAATCTAGGCATATTACTCGAAGTACGACCCAGCGGATGGTTAACTTAATGCAGGAAGCGACGGAAAGAAATAGAATTCAGTCGGTAACCGTTGAGTTAGCCAACCTAAAGCTTTATCTGCAAAGGCGTTTTATTAACGAGGGTCACATCCGTACGATCGATGGCAAAGCTAATGCCGAACACAACCTGCGTAGAAAGATGCCTACCCTACGCGAAGA
>JABSSK010000043.1:4913-19699 GCA_013214265.1 Saprospiraceae bacterium
GGCAAGCCTATCTGATTATGGACTTTGAAACCAGCTTGTACTGGTCGCAACGTTGGGTCGAATTATATGAGGCCGAACCCCGAATGATCATGATGGATGTCGATATGTACATGCGTGCAATAAACCAATTGTTAACCATTGCTTTTTTGACTCGCCAAGAAGATATTTATCGAAAGTATCTCCAAACACTCGACAACTTTCGCACCGAAACCTATAATCAGTTTAACCATAACTCAAAAATCCTCTCTTTCCTGGTTGTCCACCAAGGGCGGTACAATCAGCATTTTCTTGCCGGCTCATTCCACGAAGCACTTACTATCATTCCCAGAACCCTACAACGGCTAAAACGGTATGGAAAAATGGTCGACACCCACAAGTTATTCATCTTGTATTATAAAATGGCCTGGATAAATCTGGCCTGTGGTATGGTTGATCCTGCTATTGATTATTTTAACCTCATCCTGAATCATCCTGGCAAACCCCTTCGAGAAGACATTCAGGCCTTCACCAGAATTTCATTTCTGTTGTGCCTCTACGAAAAAGAACAATTCGATTTACTGGATTATAGGCTCACCCAAACGTCACGATATATTCGCCATTGTCGAGATAGGTATGCTCACCAAGATACCTGCCTGTCGATGTTTCGACAGCTTATCCAAACACCGCAGAATGAAGCTACAACCATTCTCCAACAATTTTTGAACCAATTTAACCAACTCGAACGCCTTCCCTACGAGTGGCGGGCATTCAGTTTTATCCGTATTACCGATTGGATCCATGCGCAAATGCACCATACAACTATCCAGAATTGGATACAAAAAAAGAAAGAAGTTTAAACACTATGGTAATTGCTGATTATAAGCCCTATTTCTAAACCGGTACCTAAAAACTAAAATTCCTATCGAGCTTCGTATTTTACGATCATGAAAATCAAAGGTCAGCATTATCGAACCATCTGGTTAAAACCAGGTAACAACCAAATTGTACAAATCCTTGATCAACGTCAGCTGCCCCATTTCTTGGTCGTTGAAGATTTGGTAACCTTAAAAGACTTTGAAGTGGCCATCCGCGAAATGCACGTAAGGGGTGCACCTCTTATCGGATCAACGGCTGCCTATGGTCTTTACGTTGCCTGCCTCAACACCCCTGACGGGGATGAAGGCCTCAGAATAATCAGGGACAGACTAGAAATTCTGCGGAATACTCGACCAACAGCAGTAGATCTTTTCAATGCTACCAATAGGGTTTGGAAAGTGATTCAACAAGCAGAATCCTCAAAACAAAGGGCAAAATTAGCACTGGCAGAAGCCCAAGCACTGACTGAAGAAAGTGTCGAGAACTGCCGATTAATTGGGCAGCATGGTTTACCTCTAATCGAAGCAATCAGCAACCAAAAAGGTGGTGACACCGTCCATATCCTTACCCACTGCAATGCTGGCTGGCTGGCCTGCATCGACCACGGTACCGCAACTGCACCCATTTACGCAGCACATGACAAAGGAATATCCATTCATGTATGGGTAGATGAAACTCGACCTCGCAACCAAGGAGCACGCCTCACAGCCTTTGAATTACTGGAACATGAAGTGCCCCATACCGTTATCACGGATAACACAGGTGGCCATCTGATGCAGCACGGTATGGTAGATATGGTCATCGTCGGAAGCGATCGAACGACTAGAACTGGTGATGTCGCCAATAAAATTGGTACATATCTGAAAGCGCTTGCCGCCCATGATAACAATATACCTTTTTATGTAGCACTCCCCTACTCCTCCTTCGACTGGACCATACACGATGGCCTAAAAGACATTCCAATAGAAGAACGTAACCCTAACGAAGTATATAAAATCAGAGGGCTACACCAAGGTGAAATCAAAGAAGTCATGCTTACTCCCGAAGCCAGCCCTGCCGCAAATTACGGCTTTGATGTCACGCCCGCACGATTAGTAACCGGAATCATTACCGAGCGAGGTGTCAGTCCAGCTCATGAAGAAGGACTACTTAAACTGTATCCTGAACAAAAATAAGCACCACAGTGGATGAAGGCTATATCAAGTTTGATGCAATATGGGTAAAGACTGACCCGTTTGGGGAAAATGACCTAGCCCAACTTAATACCTTTCGGCAAAAAGTATTCGAATTGAAACTCATCGGTGCATACGATAATGGTATTGGTTATGGTAATATTAGCCAGAGACAATTACCTACCAAGAACCCTTTTTATATTTCAGGCTCTGCCACCGGAAACCTTTCAGAACTCTTACCCACTCATTACGCTTTGGTAAAAGATGTTCGAATTGATGAAAACCAATTGTTCTGTGAAGGCCCAATCGTGGCCTCCTCCGAATCAATGAGCCACGCCGTCATCTATCAAACCCTTCCTGAAGTACAAGCGGTTATACACGTTCACCACCTCAATATGTGGAAAAGCCTTTTACATAGCGTGCCAACTACCAGCCAGTCCGCAACCTATGGAACACCCGAAATGGCTTATTCCATTATTGACCTATTGCAGTCTACTCATTTACCCAAAACCAAATTATTCGTCATGGAAGGCCATGAAGAGGGTGTTTTTGTATTTGGTAACAGCCTAGCAGAAGCTTATGCCATCCTGCTCGAGGCTTATCTTTCTTTCAGCACCTAACACTTTCATCCATACATCACGCTTACCTTAAGGATGTGCCGCAACCCACACTTCACCATCTTCAAAAATTTCCTTTTTCCAAATAGGAACAGTCTCTTTTAAGGTATCAATTGCATACTGGCAAGCCTCAAAAGAAGCCCGTCGATGAGGCGTTGATACAGCAATCAGTACTGCCGTTTCTCCAATTTCTAGGACGCCAATACGGTGGTGGATCGACACGTGCCTAGCCTGCCATTTTTCTTTAACATATGTAGCTATCTTTTGCATTTCTGACAAGGCCATTGGTCGATAAGCTTCGAACTCAAGCCGCAGTACTGCACGCCCCTTCGTCTGATTTCGTACCGTCCCAACAAACAGGGTCGTTCCGCCAGCCTCTGGGGTCGCTACCTGATCCAGACAGTTCTGAGCAGAAAGGGGGGTGTCGAAAAGTTGAATATCGATCATAATATCAATTTACATGTATTCCCTAAAACTGGAAGTAAATAAATGGCACAACATCGGCACTTGCCGTTTGAATAACGATCCAAATAACGATGGCCAACATCAAAGATTGAATAATTACCGGACTCTGAGCAAACCATTGCTCCGCTTTTGTGCGTAAGCGCTGGGGCACATAATGTAATAGAAAACCCAGAACAATCACCATAATGACTGTATGATACGCACGCCATATTTGAGTGGTCAATGTCCAATCAAATCCACCTAAAATCTGACTAAGTATAGCTTCAGTAGCTTCTAAGGGCGCTAACGATGCTCCAATTGCACCTGCCCGGAAAAATACCCAGCAGAAAGTAACAAAATGAAAAATAAATAGCGTACTCACCACTCTACTGAATGGATAGCGAACCAATTGATAGCGCGTTAAGTCTATCAACCAACCTATCAACCAAAGAAGAATCCAGGTTAGCCATATCAGGGTATTCCCCCAAAGAAGATTTTGCACTAAATCTGCATCTACAAGCCCTACTTGTCCGCGGTAAATAATCAATATGAAACCTACCAGATGGACAACAGAAAGTAAGAACAATGCACTCGATGCGGGGTTTTGCCAAAATAAAGATTTTTTACGATGTGGGTCCTGACCCCCTGCTACTGTCCGCTCTAATGCCAAACCAATGCCGTGAAGTCCTCCCCAAATAATGAATACCCAACTAGCTCCGTGCCATAAGCCACCCAGCAACATCGTAATCATCAGATTAACATAGGTCCTGATCTTACCTTTGCGGTTACCTCCAAGTGAGATATACAAATAATCTCTTAGCCATGTCGACAACGAAATGTGCCAACGCCGCCAAAAATCCTGAAGACTAAATGCCCGATAAGGGTGCCTGAAATTTTCTGGAAGGACAAAACCTAGAAGAAGAGCCAGTCCAATCGCAATATCTGAGTACCCCGAAAAATCACAATAGATCTGTATTGCATATCCATAAGCCGCCAGAAGATTCTCAGCGCCAGAATATAAAAACGGACTCTCAAATACCCGATCTACAAAGTTGACACTGATATAATCAGAGATTACAGCTTTCTTGATTACACCCCCCATAATTAATAAGAAGCCCTTACTAATAGCAGCCCTCGATAACATTGGCTTTTTCCGAATTTGGGGTATAAAGTCCGCAGCTCGAACAATAGGTCCCGCAACCAGTTGAGGAAAGAAACTCACAAAAAAAGCAAAATCCAGCAGACGCGCCCAGAAAGAGGACCAAGAATGAACTTCAGCAGTTAGAGGAACAAGCTTACCCCGATAGATATCGATACTATAACTTAGGGTTTGAAAAGTAAAAAAGGATATACCAACCGGAAGGAATATAGCCCTCAAAGCAAAATTCGTTCCCACCATATCATTTAGGGCACCTAGAAAAAAGTTAGTGTATTTAAAATACCCTAATAGCCCTAAATTAACCACTAGGCTAAGCAGCAAAATAAGGCGCTTCTTCCACTTCTGAGGCGCACTATAAATCGCATGCCCCAAACCAAAGTCAACCAGGGTTGACCCAATCAATAAAAAAAAATACCATCCACTGGACTGGTAATAAAAATAAAGCGAGAATAGTAGGGTATAAAGAATACGAAGGTTGAACCGCTTAATCAACATGACGTATCCGGCGAAGAACAGGATAAAAAGAACCAGAAAATCCACCGTATTGAACATAAGCGGATGCCTCGGGTCATAAACCAGTATTTGCGCCCAATTCAGCCAGTCAATTTCGGTCATAGTAAGCTTTCATCAATGCAGTATACAATAGGCTTGCCTGAAAGGTATATCCTTTTTTAGTAAAATGAATATAGTCTTTATGGGCAAGCCCCTTTTCTTTCCATTTGTATATACTCCCTTTTCCGCCCATCAACGCATAAAAGTCAAAAATGGCAATATTCTCTCGTTCAGCAGCCCGCAAAAGGACCGATCTCATTCGTGATGGATTTTCCAACAAAGTCCGATTTTGCTTTCCAGCATCGGGAGAGGTAGAAATCAAAATCGCAGCATCGGGTATATTTTCTTTTAGTTTTTGCAAAAAACGAAGCACCTCTTTCCATATTAATTCATCAGAAAAAGATTTCTGTAATGCTTCGTTGGTTCCTAGGTGGATCATAATCAAAGCAGGGTCCAAAATAGCCAATTGCTGTATGAATAGCTTATCTCGGTTGTAATGAAAATACGTTGTACCATTGACACCAATCATATGATAAAGCACCCCTGATTCCGATGTATTTTCCAGCTGAACCCCATATAGCTCAGGGCCATTAGTATTGTATGCTTTTAAATGAAAAGCCCGAACAGGGTATCTCAAAGTCGTATGATAAATACCCGGGGAAGCAGCTAGTTGAGTCAGACGAGTTGTTTGATTCTGGAGAGGTAGTGGTTTTATCTTCAATACCTGGCCAGCCTGAATGTGATGACCTGAAAGGTTATTCCAACGCTGAAGATCATAAATACTACATTCATATTGCTTGGATAATCCATATAAGGTCTCACCAGCAGACACTTGATGATATGCCCATGCAGCGGGGACCAATGGAGGTATTGTTTGGTCCAGTGCAAGTATTTCCCAGTTACTCATTGTATCACCATATACTACAATACGATTGAAAGGTAACGCTTCTGGTTTTGTGGTATATTGAATGCTTATCTTTTCATTTTGTGCCTGTAAACCCATACCACTAACCCCAATTGGTGGTCCATTTTTTTGATACGTTCTGCGGCGTACAACCCAGTCGTTTGTTCCGATCCATTCGTAGTCGAGTGGCCCGTGCGTACCCGCTAGCCGATAAGGAAAAACCAAGCCTCGACCTGCATATCCGAAGTCTGACCAAAAAAGTTGCCTCAAGACACCGGGAAGGTAATCCGCCTGAATATGTGAATCCCCAATATGCGCTATGGATACCCGTTGTCTTTTACTTTTTGATGATGCAAGTACCTCTAACTTATCAAAAAATGGCTGAAGTGCGGATGCATTAGTAATAGTCAAATAAGGCTTTTGTATATCACTCTGGTGGGCTTTTGTCAGACTATCAATAGCTCGGCGATCAAAGGACTGCCCTTCAAGGACCAGTGAAAAAAGGATTATAAAACCAGAGCACAATAGTATTCTCATAATGTACGATCAGCTCTTTGGTTTTCAGCCTCAGGTGTTTCCTGAAATGCACTTAGCAAAAAATCAAGCAACAAATCGGATGCTTTTTTAGCTCCTGTAAAATTGAAGTGGGTGTAATCCGTATTTGCTAATTTTGGGTTGTTTTCCTCAACCCATCTCACCATACTCCCAGCCCCTCCCATCGCTTCGTAAAAGCTAAAGAACGCTACCCCTGTCTTCTCAGCTACCCGGCGCTGGGCATTGGTAACACGAGGTACACTCGGGTCAGTTTGCATTTGACCATTGATCTTGGTGCCTTTATCGGGCACACCAATCAATAAAATTGGAATCTCAGGCATAGATTCCTGAAAATGCTTGACCACCCGCAGTAGTTGCCGCTCATACCATGCATAGGACTCCACCCTCGGGTTGATTACATTTAGGCCATACTGTAAAATGATGAGATCGTACTGAAGCTTCTCCTGAAAAGAACGCAGCACCGCATTACTGATACCCAGATTAGCGTATCCTGAATTCCCACGACAAGGGAAATTATCTACAATTATACCCGAAGCACTTTCTAAACTCACACCATACAGAGGAGTACGATTGGGCTGTGTAAAGTTTATTCTAATGCGCCGACTTAGCGTATCTAGTAAGGAAACCTCATTGACAATGTGATTCCCATTTAATACGTGAGATCGCTGCTGATACGAAGAATTTGCGATCACCCGGAGGGGCCTATTAATACTATCTCCCATTTCAGGACGCCCGTAGAAAAAACGAGCATCAGAAAAAAACTGAGTTCCGACAAAACGGCTCGTACCACGATAACTTACCCAGTGGGTATCATCGTCTTCAGATGGGTCTCCAGTTAAAGCGTCCGCATGTATTGTATCTGTGGAGTTACCCTCCATTATGGGTAGAAAAAATTCTCCAGATATACCGCGAAACATCTTCTCTTCATTTGGCTGACCAATCACGCTTCGATGCCAGTTATCAGAGAATTGATGTCGCACCGAACGCCTGAACCCTGGTATATGGGTCATTATTGGCACAAAACCAACACCATACCCTCCAAAACGCTTCTGCAAACTATCCCGAAAACTCATACAAATCAAATCCCCTTCAATGGAAGAATCTCCGTAGTATGCAATCCGAATTTGCTGCTGAGGTTTACGTAGTGCGCGAAAGAAAGAGTCCAGCACCTCTGTACCATGATAATCCCCAACCAACGGCGGAATTGTACTTAATGTCACAGGTAAAGGCATAGCTACAGTCATAGAATCATCTACCGACAAGGTGTCCAATCCCAAAAGAGAGTTTTTGGGGAACCCTGTACGCTCTAGTAAAGCCGAATCTTGCGGAAACGGGCCAGGAGCGTACGTTCTGAAATGAGACTGAAACCACTGGGATTGCTCGTGTAGAAAAGGATATCCCAACAACCAAACAGCTGAACAGATCAGGATACACAAGATTCGTAAGAAAGGCCTCTTTTGCATAGCTAGCAGCTCAAAAAAACAATGCATGCATATCAAAAGGATGCATAGATAGAACCGTCTTTTGCTTTACGGAAAATCAATATACAAAAACAAAGCGCTTACATAGCAAATCAGCAAGCACAAATCGCTTTACTTAAACCTAAGCAAAGATGCAAAATGTCGAAAAAAACGAAGATAAGGGCATTAAACCCTCATGTTTATAGTGACCTAAACCAGTCCTGAAAATAATCGCCAATATAAGGGACGACTTTCTCTTTTCCTTCAACAGCACCTACAAAACCATACACCCAAGCCACCAAGGGTACAATCCATAAAATCGATTTAAAAAAAGGTACTATACTACAAACAAAACCCAAGAAGAAAATACCCAAGGATTGGCGAATATGAAAAGACGCTAGTTGGCTTTTGGGGTTATTCAGTACAAACGCTAAAATCAAGCCGATTGGTGTCAGATAAGAAATGACCCCTACTAACTTAGCATCAGTCTGGGTGGGTGGTGTTTGATTCTCCATATCAATTTGTTTTTTTTTACTGTTCCCTTTTAATATAGGGAAACACTAAAAACTAGTCTGAAAAAATCGATAAATACTTGAGTCTATTCGTTAAAAATAAACTTTTTAATAAATCGACAGCTTTAGACTATTTCTATTTGTTATGCATACACGGCTTGCTTTAAATTGGAAGCAACCTCACCTGAAGCGCTAGTTCATGGAATGGAATGCTATCCAACTGGCCGATTAATGACATGCTAAATGGTAACCAACTAGGTCGGACGGAAATGCCCTAAACCGGGCACGTATGTTTCATCCTGCAAAAAATGCAGTTTGTCGATTAAACAGAATAAATGGATTGGCTTTTACTTGCGGATATCGAGAATTCCCATTCATAAGTTGCTGTCAATCGTTTATTTATGGACATTGAGACTATATTCTTAATGACTTAAAACATTAAAATTGACCATCAAAACCAGAATTCCTTACCTGCTAATTATTTCTTTTTTCACTTTACTTCACCTAAATACGCTGGAGGCGCAATCCGCTTTAATGCCTGAAAGTGATACATCACAAATCAGGCTAGAGAAAGAATTTACGACTGCTTTTCAAAACTTTGTCCGAGACATTCCACAACGAACAATTTCTGAGTGGAAGTCCGGTGCATATATTCGCTCCTATAATGATTTGATTGATGAACTGGATTATGTTTATCACCAACCCAATATCAAAAGCAGTAGTCGTAAAAACCAAAGTGTACACGCTACGAATACGATGATTACCCGATCCGTTTTAATGGGGGCCAAGCAATCTCTGGCTTTCAGATAAAAGGGTATCTTATTTCTGTTTTTGCTTGTAAAACAGCCAGCCAAGGGCAAGAATAAGAACGAATACTAAAATCCATCCCCATAATGTTAATACGCCCGATAACTGAAGGAATAAATCTGAAAAGTAATAACTCACTATTGTAAAAAAGGTAATCCATACCGAAGTGCTTACCAAGGAATACAAAGCAAATTCAGCAATAGAAATATTTGACAATCCAAAAAGAAGTGGTAATACACTTCGGAACCCATACATAAAACGATAACCCAATAAAAGTGCTCGTCCTTTCTTTGCAAAGAGAGTCTCCATATTGGCAAGAGGTTTTTGTAAACGCTTATACTTCCCAAGATAAGTCCGACCGCGATAACGACCAGTAAGGAAAAAGAACCAGTCCGCTATCAGAGTGCCTATGAAAAAAGATGCAACAACACCCACAAGTGTCAAATACCCTGATCTTGCTGTTTGAACCACGGTAAAAAGTATCAAATCTCCTTCAACAAAAGCACCAATAAAGGCGCCAAGATAACCCAGTGAAATCAACCAATCCGTCATATAATGCGGTATTTATCTATAAAGTAAGGATGTTATAGTGTTAGTAAACACCATACTATTTGTATGCTATGCATTTTTACTTTTATTTATTGCTGAAATGGTCATGCAAGAGATGGTCAAAAAAAACCTGATATCCAATACGTTAACCCACTTAACAATACATTAATTTAAGTGCATAATCCTTTCTATAACCAAACAAAACATACCATATGGTATGTTTTAATTTCCTTATTAGGTTACAGCGTTTCCACGTGACCAATAAGTCCACTAAAAAATTGGTAGATATCCTGTAACTCCTGTGTCTCCATCTCAGGATGAACTTGCTGCAAACCCAATAACACAGCATACTGAATCTTTGATAAACGGTTTGCGTGCTCCAACGATAAACCCTGACGCTGGTAAGCTTCACTTAAATAATCCAGACGTAAAGCATCAATCTTTTGAATCATCACGCGTACTTCATTTTGATAATACGCCCACGAACGTATGGACAATTCTGCTTTTCGATGTGCAATAGGCACCAAACTCTGCATGACCTGCCGTGCCGAGACGCCACCCTTCAAACCTTGGGCAGCATCCAATAGCAATTCCTTATTCGAATCACGCCAATACTGCAGCAATTCCTTTGTGTAAGACGGCATGCTATCAAAATGATGATAAAATGACCCCCTGGTAATATCCAAGTATTCACAGAGATTCTGAATATTGATATGGGATTGATCATAATCAGAAAGCAGTTCCAGTCCTGCCTGCAACCAATCTTCCTTACTAAGCCGGGACATAATCCTTTTTTAGTAAGGTACCTATAATAAAGGATAGTTCAAATCATTACCAGGCAGTAGTTCTGAGTTGCATGAATACTTTGAATGTTTTTTCCAAATCTTTATCCTCAACAATAGTCGTAAACTCATGTGAAGTAGAAATGAGTTCAACAATATTAATACCACGCCACGCCAACTCACGCAATATGTAATAGTAAACGCCATAAATTTGGCGGTTCTCCTCAGGAAGCATTAGCGATAAAGAAGATAAGGAAGAAGAGCGATCCAACAATCGTTCATACTCAAAAATTCTTTCTACCTCTTCACTAAACACCGAAGAAATAAGAACAGTAGTTTCGGTTATGCCTTGTGAAAATGTATAAAACAAATTGGGGTATCCCCCTATCCACTGCAATAACTGCCCTTGTTTCTCCAGTAGGGTTTCGGAATTGCGATAAGTATAAGCCAACAGATTAGAACGAACACTGACATCACTAATCCTTTTAAAGAATTGCCGCAATTGACGCTCCGATGCTTGCCATGGTGTAGCTGGTAACCTGCGTAGAGCCATTACTACCGCACCCTCACCCACTTCCTTACCCAAACGCTTGGATAAATCCGGAATCATTTTACGAGCCAACGCTGAATAATTAATCAAACCCTGATTAAGCACTTCAACTAAGAAAGGGGAGCGCTGAATCCATTCGTATACAGCTTCCGAAACCTTTATCATTGTTAAATTTTTAACAAAAATAAAGATAATTGTACAAATCGAATGAAAAAATGCATGATGTGGAGGACCAAGCTATTTTTGCCGGGCAATTAAAAAATACATACATCATGAAAGTCATGAAATTTGGCGGTACATCCCTAGGTACACCAGAACGAATGAAAGCTGTAGCCAAAATTATACAGCGGGAAGAACAAGCCGTAATCGTCCTATCAGCGATTAGCGGAACTACCGATACCCTGCATCAAATAACAACCTTATGGCAAAAAGAAAAATCTATATCCGACAAAGTCAAGGCATTGCAAACCCATTATAATGCCTTTATTGAAGCATTACTCCAGCAAGTAGATCTCAAAAAAAAGGCATTACTATTCGTAGATCATCACCTTTCATCTCTCAATCAAATAACTCGAGTACATTATTCCGAAACAGCAGCTAAAACCATTTTAGCCATTGGCGAAAAACTCTCAACATATCTCTTTGGTTTATTATTGTGTGAGCACCAAATATCCTTCCAACATCTAGACGCACTCTCTTTTATGCAGATTAATGCAGATGAGGAGCCTGACCTACCATACATAACAAAACGCTTGACCCTAGAACTCGACAAGTATACCCACACCCAATACGTCCTAACCCAAGGATATATCTGCCGAAACGCAAAAGGCGAAGTTGATAATCTGCGTCGGGGTGGTAGTGATTATTCCGCCACCCTAATCGGTGCAGCCATTGATGCTGATAACATTCAGATTTGGACTGATATTGATGGTATTCACAACAACGATCCGCGCATCGTTAATACAACCAGACCAGTAAGTCATTTATCGTACCGAGAAGCAGCAGAACTCGCTTATTTTGGTGCTAAAATTCTCCATCCAACCTGTGTTATTCCTGCCGAAAAGAAAGGAATTCCTTTGCGATTAAAGAACACCTTTTCGCCTGAGGCTTCAGGAACCTTGATTTCTAAAAACGGCTCTGGTAAAACAGCTACTGCCTTAGCTGTAAAACATGGCATAACAGCGATACGCATAGAGTCTGACCGCATGCTTAATGCGTACGGATTTTTACGCCAAATATTTGAAGTCTTTGAGAAACATAAAACCCCAATCGATATGATAACAACCTCGGAAGTATCCGTATCTCTAACTATCGATGACAAAAAAGCTCTACCCTCTATCCTTGGTACACTTAAACGATTCGGGAAAGTGACCATCGATGACCACCAAAGTATTATTTGTATTGTTGGGGATCATATTAGCGTAAAGTCAAATACACTATCTCGCATAATTGAAACGCTGCAAGAAATCCCCATTCGTATGCTATCGCACGGTGGAAGTTCTAATAACATCAGCTTATTACTGGCGTACGACCACCATGAAATGGCTTTGCAAAAGCTACATACCGCCCTGTTTGAAGAAAAAATACAATCTGTAAGCCCCATACTGAATTAGTACATAGGCTGTAGCTAAAAAATTTTACCCCTGTTCTTTATTAATAGGATCTAGTCCGCTCGGGTTGCTCTATATTTCGGGCAACCCCTTTTTATGTATTTTACTGCCAATAAAAACTATCGGTATCACATTTTGACAACCTTCTCTCCTAGTTTAGTTTTTCATTTCCTGACTTGTACTGCAGATAAACCCCTATAATTAGAACCATAACAGGTAATAGCCGTACAATAGTGGTATTAATTTCAATTATTATTTATTTTATAAACGGCCTAAGTATATACTCAATCGTTAATAAAACAGTATATACATTTAAAAAGGACCACACGCAGTTAAAATAAGTCAATCAGAAAAATATTCGGACTTTGCTGAAATCATGAAACAATTACTAATCATATGCATGCTTTATGGAGTATCCATATCACTCGCTGCACAGCCCAACAGGCCTGAGGTTTCATTGCATTATGGCATTAGTAATTATCAAGGTGACTTAGTTCCCAATCGATTCTTTGTTCTTGGAGAATCTAATTTTGCCATTAATGCACACATAGGTGTGCCTGTTCACCCTAACTTTATTATTCGCGCAGGCGTTCATTACATGGAATTAAGCGGTTCCGACCTCAATCATGAACCATGGCGAGATAAAGATCCTTTTCAGCGTTTCACCACTACGCTTTATGAAATGAGCGCGCACGTAGAGTGGTATCCACTACGCCCACCTCGACTTCTTATCTACAATGAGGAAGAGCTAGCTACCCAAGAAAATATCTACAGAGAACCTGGCCGATATACAGTCGATGGTTTTAAAATAAGTGAAGAAAAAAATGGATTTTATGTTGTTCAGAAAGAGTTAGGTGCCCGAATCTTATACAATAGCAGAGGATCAGAGTGGGTTTTTGATCCGTCAGGTAATTTAATGTCCTACAAATACAAAGATGCATTTCGCCCTTTTCTTTTTGTTGGTGGCGGATGGGTACGTTTTGATGCCCGAGCACAATCAGTTCGTAAGGACGGAGGCTCTGTTCCCGCTGAACCTCAATTAGATCGGGAGCGACTAGCAGTTCCTTTTGGAGGAGGCGTCCGGTATTCATTTCACGATAACTGGTCATTAGAAGGTATTTTGGGTTGGCGGTATATAAATACAGATTATTTAGATGGTTTAAGCCAGACCAGAAACCCCGAAGCCAATGACTGGTATTTTTTTGCCGGAATTGGTGCTAATTATATGATTGGAAAATCACCACAACCGCAGTTGGCACCAGCGGATACGGATAAAGATGGCACACCGGATATTGCTGACGAATGCCCATACAGCTTTGGTTTACCAGAATTACAAGGATGCCCTGATCTTGATAACGATGGTATCCGTGATACCCAAGATGAATGTCCTGATCAAGCTGGCCCCATCACGAATGGAGGGTGCCCTCTTATCGATACGGATGGCGATGGGGTCTTAGATGAAAATGATCAATGTCCACAAATTGCAGGGGTCCCACGTCTTAGAGGATGTCCTGAAAAAGACCAAGATGAAGATGGCGTTCCTGACGATCAAGACGAGTGCCCACTGGTTGTGGGGCAAGTGGATCTGAACGGATGCCCTGATGCAGATGGAGATGGCATACCAGATTACAGGGACGATTGCCCCGATGAATATGGACTAAACGATTATAATGGATGTCCGGTATCTAATGAAGGGCAGGTAACCCAACTACTGAATGGTATTCCATCTGTCCGTTTTGAACTGGGTAGTAGCGAACTAGGACCTGCTGGGCGCTCCGTTCTTAACCGAGTTGCTTCCTTCCTTCGGTCCTATCCACAATATAAGTTGCAAATAACAGGCTATGCGGATGATTATACCGATGAAACCGACAACGAACGGATATCTCGTCAAAGAGCAAACCTTTGTCGTCAGTTTTTAATGGCTCGCAATGTATCTTGCCAACGTGTATTTTATGAGGGGCTAGGTAATACAGATCCCGTAGTGCCCAATGCCAAATATAGCAATCGCCTCAACCGACGGGTAACGTTCCAATTATTCAGGTAGCACCTTGGTCTGCTGGTCCACCAAAATTCATGTCAAACCCAATGCGTTGATGTTGTTGAGGCTCGTCGTCATCATAATCCTCCCACCGGGTAATCTCATTCAAAAATTCTTCCATATGACGGATAAAAAAAGGTGCTATCAGTTCCTCAGGCCGATAGATAGCTATCGTTTTAGGTGGTGCTGGCTTTCCATATCCTTCAATAAAAGGATAGTT
>JABSSK010000430.1 GCA_013214265.1 Saprospiraceae bacterium
AAAGGACTTACTGGTTTTGATGATAAAATTCAACTAGTCGTTGGGCAAGTTCTTTTCCTATTTCTTCTTGAATAAAGTGAACAGCATGGAGTAGGGCATGCGGTTGGCCTTTCGTTCCGGGAATAATCTGTTGAAAGATTTTTTCGGCACCTTTCATGATATGATCCTCTGTACCGAATAGGGTTAGAAAAGGTTTTTTCCAGGAAGATAAGATGGTCCATGCGTTTCGATTTTTGGCAGATTCATGATCATCGAATTTCGTAGGGACTAGTGATGGGAAAATACGCGCGCCGGCTTTATATTCTTCTGTTGGGAAAGGAGCATTATAAGCGGCTATAACATCTTTTGAAAGAGGAACAACGGTTCCTTTGTCGATCACTTTACCTATGTTAAAATGAGGGGACTCTTGCGAAAATGTACGCCACGTTAAAAAGCTTTGAGGTAAGGGAATCTTTCCGATGGGTAAAGCCGTATTGGAGGCTATGATCATAGAAAAACGGTCTTTCATTTCAGTTGCTATTCTCAGCCCTAATAAGCCGCCCCAATCCTGACAAAAAAGGATGATGTTATGTAAGTCTAATTGTTTTATGCATTGCTTGATCCAATGCACGTGCCTTTGGTACGTATAGTCGCTAGGTGCTGTAGGTTTATCGGACTTTCCAAAACCAATAAGATCGGGTGCAATGATATGGAAGCCATTATCAACTAGAATGGGGATCATTTTCCGATATAAAAAAGACCAACTTGGTTCTCCGTGTAGTAATAAAATTGTTGGAGCGTTGGGAGGCCCTTCCTCGAGATAATGAAGGCGCAGGTCATCGGCTACGTTTATGTAGTGCGGTTTGAAAGGGTAATCAGGCAGGTTCTCAAACCTAGATTCTGGTGTTCGTATTATTTTCATGGTTATAGCGTACACAAGCACCTGAGTGCGGATTAACGATAGTTGGTCATAGGTGTGTAGCCCTTCCCTTATGGGTATTTAAGGATATAGCTCATGTTTTATAGTAGGATATTACCTTCATTCGCCATACTTGGGTTTTCAGGTCGGTTATAGTGATTAGCTTTAATGCCTTCATTTCGAGGCATCAAATGGATAGAGCTACTTACTTTTCACCATATAGTTGGATGATTCCGAGTTTGTCTCCAGCCTGAAGGCCATTTAAAGAATTAAAAACAGAAAAATCAGAATTCATAATATTGTTTGTGTTCACGTGGCCAAGACCTAGGACATGACCAATCTCATGAAGGAAGAAGTTATATAAAGTATTACAATTAGATATGGACAAATCTTTTTTAATGACGACCATGCCGGCCAAAGCCCGACAGTAATCATCGCTGTAGTTGGGATAACCAATACCACTTTGCCTGATATCGGCCACAAAAAATTTAATATCGCTGTCGCTATTATCAGGCATTTGTTCAAAATCTAAATTGGCTTCAGTAGCCCAAGCGGCCAATGCGTTTTTAATTTCTGTTTTTGCGCAAGCAGGCAGATTATCAAAGGATTCACTTGGTAGGTTAATTTGGGCATGGGTATTGACAAGACCGTGTTGTTCTTGAAAGCTGAATGTAATGGTTCCACCTGACTCTTTTGGGCCAACAACATTGGGGCCAGAGAATGGGATGGGGTTAGTCACTCCCCACTTTAAGCCAAACAGGCAATATGAGCCAAAACTAGCATTACAAGTTTGAAGGTTATCATTGCATTCGATAAATTGGTCTGACAGATTAAGGGGGCTATTATTAGGCTTTTCTGGTTTGGCGCAGCCGTATGCACAAAAGAAAATAAGGACATAGAGTGTAAAGTGATTATTGGACATCATGGTAATAGGGTGTTAGCTGCCTTATAAATATAGGATAAATTGGAGATAGGTGAACTAACCTATTTAATCAGCTAGTTTGAGATAATCGAAACGAAAGCTATAAGCGATTAGGTTATTTGGATGCAATACATTAGGTTTTGGCAGCCTATGGAGGCAGGAACCAAATGATCGAAGAGGAATCTGCGGAGGGCAGATATGGATGTAGTGTTTGTTATTCTATTATAATTTTTTTGGTATTGGTATTCCTAATATTTTCCTTCATACTTGACTCTAAGGCCTGGTATTCTTTTTCTTGCACCTGCCTACCAATACGACCTTTGGTGAGTAATATGATTTGGTCACAGGTATCTCGTAGGGTAGAAAAAATATGTGAGGAAATGAGAATTGTTTTACGATGTATTTTGAGTGTATGGATAATTTCGGTTATGATCATATTACTCTGAATATCAACTCCATTGAAGGGTTCGTCGAGGATGATGATATCATTTTTGCGTAGCAATAGGCCCATAAGTGCCAGTTTTTTCTTCATCCCGGTTGAGTAAGTATTTGCATATTGATCAAGCGGTAGGTTAAAGATGTTTTGTTCTTCAAAGTTATTCGTTTTGATATTCTTGGCTTTGCACAACAGTTTGAGGTACTCCCATCCGGTGATGAAGGGCATAAAAACGGGGTTAGTCTCTAAGTAACCTAGGTGGTTTTTTAGGTTAGGGTACGGTGACAGTATGGTACCCGAGTGGGACTCCAGGCCTGCTATACATCGGAATAAGGTGGTTTTGCCTGCGCCATTTTCGCCTGCTATACCATACACATGTCCGGGTTCAAATGCTAGGTTAATATCATGGAGGACCTGTTTTTTTCCATATGATTTATTGATATGCTGTAGTGTGATCATTTCAGTATGGGTTTTAATTTTTTTAATGATTGAACATAAAATAACCAGAAAGTAACCAGGATCATAGGAGGAAAAATAATACTCAGGGAAAATAGAATGGCTTGGGGAAGGTGGATTTCATTTGGGAAAGCCGAATATTTGGCCAGAATAGTGTTACCCATCCAGATACAGCTTACTAAATAAATCAATACGGAAATGGTCCACTTATCTGGAAACGCGATAACGAGTGCTGTAAAAGGTAGAGCGTAGAGGATGGACAAATATAGTAATGCGTTGATGGCCTTTCTGATTAGGAAACGATTGGTTTGTTTGGTATGAATCCACACATAAAATATAGGCTCTGGCTTTAGGTAAAATGACATACAGATAAGAGTCGTTAGAATAAGTCCGGAAAGTCCTAAATTATAGTTGTCAACCTGAATGCCTTTGGATAGGATAAAATAGGCGAAAGCAATTGTTATGATATTTTTTCTGAAGCCTATAATTCCTTCATAGGGGTATTTTCTGAAAGGGGTTGGAACTACTTTTTTCCAGTATATTTTTGAAGAGTAGAATACCAGGATCGTAGAGAAGATGAGCACTACAAGTGCCGCTACAAGTTCTATCTTAAAGGTAAGATAAAGGATAAAAGGGAAGGCAACAATAACGTTTTCAGCGAGCCTGAGAAGTCGATATTGTCGTGGTAAGAAGATATTCTTAAGTTGATCGTTCCTTTGGGCATTACTTAATTGAATCAGGAGTGAAAAAGCAAGTAGCGTATAGATCAGATTTGCATACGCAGTGCTATAGAATAGGTACTCTGAAATAATTACATAAATAATGAGCCCAATAACCAAGCCTGCGTATGGGTTTAGGCCAATGTGAGTAAGCCATCTTTTAAGCCGCAAAAACTGTAATTGGAAGAAGTAGGTCATATGTTCTCGGTAGATTAATTCAAGATAATGTAGTTTGTCAGGAATAGTATATGCATGCTATTGCTATTATGCATACCGCAGTATAATCGTTTTAGGGCATGGTATTGCGGGTGCACAAAAATAAGCAATACTATTCGGGATTGATATGACATGGTGGTGGTTGCAACACATTTCTCCTGTTCGTACTCCTTCTATTTATTGTAATCATAGCCGTTGTGGTGG
>JABSSK010000431.1 GCA_013214265.1 Saprospiraceae bacterium
ATCTTTTGTGATTTGGGTGTATGATTTGGTTTTTACATCCATGATCCAGATGTTTTCGGCGCCTGAACTATCGGAGGTAAAACACAATGTGCGACCATCCGGACTAAACTTAGGATGGGTTTCATAGGCCATTCCTTTTGTCAGTCGAGTCGCTTTTCCTCCTGCTATCGGTAACAGGTAAAGGTCACCCATCATATCGAAAGCGATTGTTTTCCCGTCGGGGCTTACATCAAGGTTAAGCCATGTACCTTCACTGGTCTGGAGGTGAATTTTACGATCAGGCTGAAGCGGTAACGACTTTTTGGCCTGTTCATCGTCGTTGATCTTTTCTTTTTTATTCTTGTTTTGTGCCTGTATATGCGTTGTACAAGTCAGACAAACCATGAACAGCACGCTCAGATATTTCATCTAAAATTGATTTTATTAAATGGAAGCTTTGTTCGTTTAAATAAAAGATACAAAATACAAACGGCGGTCTATTTTGGAATGGTTATTTTCTTTCGCCTTCAGTATCGCAGTAGGTTCTATTGGTGCTACCATGCATTGGGTATGCCAAAACTAAAACCATAGGGAAGTGGTATGGTTGGCTACCCAGTAACATATTACTTATTATCTACATTCTGGGTATATTTTTTTAGTTCTGTATCAACAAAATGAAAAGTCATTTCGCAAAAATGAAAAGGGCATAAATAAAATGGAGTCATAATCATACGACTCCATTTTATTTATGCCCTTTTCTGCTTGAGCTATTCCTAAAGCTAGTAACATACTGGGGCATTTTCGCCCGTCGAAGTACGAAAATATCGGGTTCCATTCAGAAAGGTCTTGTCTTCTTCAAAAGAAAGGACATACTCGTATATCTCACCCGTGTGAAAGGAAAGTTGCAAAACGGCATTTCCTTGGGCATTAGGAATGACTTTCCATTTACCTGCACCACGCCCTCCGTCTCGTGCCATACCACTAGCACCTGGTGCACCGACACTCATGTTAAACTGCTCATTGTAGTTGAAGTAGCCTTCCGGGCATAAGTCGATCTGTTCTTTTTGAGCATAACTACCACCCGAAGTGAAATTCGGGTTTGAATAATCATAACTGGAATAGGATTCCATATAGGTTAAACGGGTTCCTGCCAGACGCTTCTTCCATTGATTCACAACTGGTGGTATAATTGGCTTACTAAAAGTTATGCTTTTGAATATTTGCCTGGCCACGTTAACGTACTGGTTGTTGTACAAATTGGATAGCGTAGCAACCATAATGATTAGGCTTTGTCCGTAGGGGTTATTCATGCCTATGATATACGCTTTGGCAGACTGGTTTTCCAGAATACCAGAGAATTCACCTCCGATGGACTGTTTACCTAAGTCTTCTAAAGTGGATGATAATTGTAGGTTGATCCCGGCAGCTTGATCCACTACCCCTGCCAAGGCTTCTTGCCGAATGGATTCTAGTGAATGAGCGTCAGAGGTTGAAATAAGAACTACGCCCGGCAATGAATTACTTCCCATCATAAAAACACCGTCGCCTTCCTGGCCTACCCAGCCTTCAGGTATAGTGAATGAAAGGCCAATGGCAGGATAATCAATACGTCCGGTTTTTTGGGCAGAAGCACTTGACAGCAGCGTCAAAAAAATAAAGATTAAAGTAATGCGCATGATGATTGGTTTTATGGCAAGTTAGGCCTATACCAAATGTGAATCCTCATGGTTTTCCGCTAAACTTGTAAATGGTGCCTTTCCCTTATTTAGGGTATTCGACAATCATGTAACCAATTCCGCGCTGGTTGATAATTTCCACGGATGTTGCTTGTTTCAGGTATTTTCTTAGTCGTGAGATAAAGACATCCAGACTGCGGGAGTTCAGAAAACTATCATCCTGCCATATCTTTTGTAAAATTTGCTCCTTTGGAACAATGGTGTTCTTATTTCTAACTAATAAAACCAGTAGCTCGGTTTCTCTGAGGGTTAATTGAATAGCTTGAGAAGTAGAAAACTGTATTTGCCTTCTGAGTGCATCAAGGATGACCTGACCAATCTTGTATGTTGTCGCTTCTTCAGAGTAGGACGTAGCTAATAACCGTTGTCCTGTAAGCAGTACTTTAATCCGAATAAGCAATTCCTCTAGCCCAAACGGCTTTTTTAGATAATCATTACCACCGGATTCAAAGCCTTGTACAACATCTTTCGGGCGAGATTTAGCTGTTAGAAAGAGTATTGGGGTTGTTCGATCAAACTTTCGTATGGATTTGGCTACAGTAAAACCATCTTTTCCAGGTAGCATTACATCCAATATGACCAGATCGGGTGTAGATGCAACAAAGTTCTCCAATCCTATTTGGCCATCAGGGGCTATATCAACATGATAGCCTTCTTGGTGCAGGTTATCATGGATTAGCATGCGGAGCGAGGGCTCATCCTCAATAAGAAGAATTCGGGGCATAAGTAGGAAGATGAATGATGAAAATGGATCCTTGAGGGGAATTGGGTTTTAGCATACAATGCCCGCCAAGTTTTTGTACATTTTTTTTCGTGTGGTAAAGCCCGATTCCGAGTCCTTTGACCGTATAGTTACGTTCTTTATCAGAGGATCGACTGAACTTTTCAAATATTTGTTTCCGGTCTGCTGGTGGAACCCCCCAACCATTATCCGCAATAGAAATGATTGTTTGGTTATTCTTTTGGCTCCAGCTTATATCAATGATGACGCCCGTATCGTCAGAATACTTAGCACTATTTTGTATTATATTATGGATTATGATGAAAAGTAAATCAGGATCAGACCAAATTTTAGGACTTTCAGCAAGAGGATAATTGAAAGTAATTGATTTGTTTTGGGATTGTCGAAGATGTTGTTCTGCCGATTGTATTATTGTTTTGAGATCTAGTTTGGACCATTGAATTGGTTCTTCCTGCCAGCTTTGCTGAAGTAAACGATCTACTAACGTACTTAATCGTGCTAATTCCTGATTAAAGATTTGCAAGTACTTTTTTCGGCGTTCCGGGAAGGCCACCGGATTTAAACCACCCAGACTTTCACTAGCCATTCTTAGCGCCGTGATAGGTGTTTGCAGTTCGTGGGTAATATTATCAATGAAATCATCTTTTAGGATCATTAATTTTCTTTGTTGTCGTAGGGTTCTATATAAAAAGACGAAGGTGAAGATACCCAAGCTTAGTATACTTAATGCACCCAGTAGGATTGGTAGTATTCGCCTCACAAGGGCCATCATGGGGTTGAGTATGACAAGATGAACTTTCCAAGAAGCGTCTTCAACTTGATAAGGAAGGGATTTACTAATTTGAATGGTCCGTGCATTTTGCGCAGGTAATATCAAACTATCAGGGTTCCATATAATCTGGTATTTTGATTTTATATTAAAAATACCTTTTTGCTGATCGAGGAACTGGCTGAACAGCGTGGTGTCAACAGGCTGCCTATTCATATACTTAATTAGCCGGGTTCCCAATGTATCTGTCCAGTAGTATGTAATATTTTCGCTTAGATCATCCTTAATATGATTCTTCATAGTAGCATAGAACTCTTCCTTTAACTGTGGTGTCCAGACAGGTTCTTGGTTTGTAAAACGTTTGATGGTAAGGCTGGTGTAGGGGTCTTCATTTTCAGGGTCAGTAAAACTAAAAATAGGCTCGCCCGAAGAGGATGTACTAAGCCTTATTCTAACCAAGGATGAATCTTTTAAGTCTTGAATGAAATAGCTTGCTAGGGTGTCGATTCTGGCTTCGAACTCATAATGAATAGTCGAGGACAATAGGCTATCAATATCAGCTCTGAATGATATTTGTTGGCGGGCCACTTCCTTAGCAGTCATCCAACTGAT
>JABSSK010000432.1 GCA_013214265.1 Saprospiraceae bacterium
CAGGCTGAACAAGTACGCCAGGAATTAAGTAACGAACTCGATGGATACTTACAGAACCTGAATTCTTTGTTTGACACGCAGCTAAAAGCCATTAATGACGGGCTACAGGATAAGGGATTTCGATTACTCAATATCCAAAAAGAAAGAGACCAGATGTGATGTATAAAGGCCATAGTAACTAATGACTCTATTCGCTACTATGGCCTTTCATCAACCATTTTGTCATTTATTATTTCAACTCAATTTAATAGTCGATGAACAGGTCAACATTAATACTCCTACTTATTTTCTATTGTGGCACTTTTATACATGCCCAAGAAACCGCATCCGCAGAGCGGATAACCGCCCTAAAAGAAGAGGTTCGACAGAAGGTAAAAGACAAATCAAAAATGGCTCAGGTTATGGTCGATAAGGTATTCAGCTTTGCTGAGCTTGGTTTCCAGGAAGTTGAAACATCCAAATACCTTACTGATATTCTCAAAGAGCATGGATTCCAAATCGAGTATGGTATCAGTGGCGTCCCTACTGCCTGGTGGGCTGTGTGGGGTTCTGGAAGTCCAGTTATTGCATTAGGTAGTGACTTGGACTGTATCCCTAAAGCTTCTCAAAAACCGGGCGTAGCCTATTATGACCCAATTGTGGATGGTGCCCCTGGGCATGGTGAAGGGCATAATGCGGGTAACCCTTTAAATATTGTTTCCGCCCTTTCGGTAAAAGAGATTATGGAACGGGAGGGTATTCAAGGCACACTCATTCTGTGGCCTGGTGTGGCAGAAGAACTGGTAGGTACGAAAGCCTACTTCACCCGCGATGGATATTTTGATGAAGTAGACATGTGTATTTTTACGCATGTATCTAGTAATATGTCGGTAAGTTGGGGGCAGGCACGTGGTACAGGCCTCATCTCGGTTGAATATACCTTTGAAGGGGAGGCTGCCCACGCGGCTGGTGCCCCTTGGCGAGGTCGATCCGCTGCGGATGCTACTGAATTGATGAATATTGGATGGCAGTACAGCAGAGAGCATACCGACCCTTTGCACCGCTCCCACTCCGTCATAAATAATGGGGGGGACCAGCCCAACGTCGTTCCTTCAAAAGCCTCCATTTGGTACTACTTTCGCCATGTGACTTACCCCAAAATCATGGAGGTCTATGAAAAAGCCAACCGTATCGCGGAAGGTGCAGCCCTCATGACCGACACGAAAATGAGTAAGCGTATTTTAGGATCAGCCTGGCCCAGGCATTTCAATCAGGTCATTGCCGAAACCATGTATCAGAATATCCGCCAAGTGGGTTTGCCTGAGTGGACCGAAGAAGACCAAATACTGGCCAAAGCAATACAAAAAGAAATCAATTCCCCTCGGGACACAAACGGAATGCCTACCAAACTGGATACTATTGGAATACCCATCAAAAGATTCGTCAGTGGTGGTTCTGATGATATTGGGGACATCTCCTGGAAACTGCCCACCGTTACATTGCGTTTCCCGTCGAATATCCCTGGGTTGCCTGGTCATCACTGGGCCAATGCTGTAGCTATGGCTACCCCTATTGCCCATAAAGGCGTAGTTGCCGGAGCTGAAGCTGAAGCCATGACGTTACTCGACTTCTTCCTCAAACCAAAATTAGTGGATGATGCTTGGCATTACTTTCGTAATGAGCAAGGTATGAAACAGGAATATGTGCCTATGGTTAGTGAGGAAGATGCCCCCGCTACCTACCTGAATACAGATATTATGGAAGAATATCGGCCACAGCTCGAATCCTTTTACTATGACGAAAACAAATACGATAGCTACCTCGAACAATTAGGTATCACGTACCCAACCGTCAAAAAAGGAAAATAAATTACGTACTTATCTGATTATAAATAAAAACGAATCCCGAGCCTCAAATAAAGAAGGCTCGGGATAACGTTTTTCACAGGTTCTAAGTTTTTTTAAGGGGTTATACCATAATTAGTCAGCGGGTCGTATTTCTATTGGGCTTCGATAATGGGTTGCAACTATTAAAGATGCCCGATAAAAGCTCTAATCCAATTGATCTAGTAAATCATCGACCGACCATTGTCGAGGCTGCTGAGATTTTCGTCCAAAATGAGTATTTCGAACAATCTGGCGCACTTTTCCGGTAGCCATATCCAGCCGAATTTCCATACCATTACATTCCAATCTCAGAATGTCACCTGATCGGCGAATAATAGCATGGTCCAGTTCTTTCTTATTACCGATTGTAAAAGCTCCTAAAGGCCGGCGCCACAACACTTTTCCATTGGGTCCTCTATGAATGAGAGTCCCCAGTTCAATACTGAAGGTGTAGTTTCCCATGCTCACGATTTTATCGAATATGTTGGTGAAAGGGTAAAGGGTGTAATCAGTTTTCGTGAAACGCAATTAAACTTTCATACTTTAAGTTCAAGCTCCATTTCTTGAACAATAATTCGAATTCCTATTACTTATTATTGTGGCTTAACACGCATACGGCAATACATAGCGTATCGCCTAAATAGTTCTTAAGATGTTGGAACATTTAAAGCCAACAAAATGTAGGTTAGCGCTGACTTGCGTTATTCGGAAAAGCTCTTTTTTAACTCTTTCCAATAATTTACCAATTTAGAACGGTTTTGTTTCAAATGCAACCGTTCTTTTTCAGAAATGGAAAGAAACCTTCTACCTTGATTCCACTGCGAAAATAGTTCTTGCCACCAATTACTTAGATAGCCTAATATTCCAAGCAAAACAGAAATTCCAACAATCCATAAGTTTCCTGATAGAATACTGATCAAGAAAATGGTTAGATATACAATCCAGTACAGGCCAATTCCCGCTGCCTGACGCACTGGCGTGTGAAATTCAATACGATTTACTTTTGTTGACACAATCCACTGAATAACCCTCCAAATAGGCCAACAAAATAAATAACCAAGCCCTAGAGGTATAGCCGTTAGGGTGAGTAATAACGTATTCATAAAGGTGTAAGCCGTCGGACCATCCACATTGCGGTCATCAACACGCCATGCATCTAAGGCTTTAAAATAAGGACGCGCAACCGATAAGCCATCCGTAACTTGCTGATCAGTAGCTTCACGTAACTGATCCGCAACAGCTAATTCACGCTCGAGGTATATGGTTTTCGACGTAACAACGGGAAAAAATGAGTCCGGAAGGCCTGTTCGAGTTATGCGAAGCAGATATTCTCCCAACTCTTCTCGTTGTGGATCATCCAGACGTACGATCCTTTCAGCCATCGCATCGTATAATTTCCGAGTAAGTTCGGAAACCATCCGCATCCGATTCTCTGGAAATGAACGTTGCAGTGCTACGACATCAATAGGCTCTCCAAAGTCAATCATCACCTTGGAACGCGGCTTTTCTGCGTAGGTATAACTAACCCCAACCGGAACCACATACAACTCTTTCATCTCAGGAAAACGCTCCAGTGCACCATGAGCAATACGCCCCAATCCTTTTTGCAGAGGGCGTAGTTTCTTTTCATGTAACGTATTACCTTCAGGGAAAATACAGATGGCCTTATTTGACTTCAGCGTCTGATAACAAGCCTCAAAAGTGGCCAGGTTTTGAGCAACACCTCTGAAATTGGTGTCCATCCGACGAAATATAGGCACCATATTCATTGAGCGCAGTAAGAAACCAAAAAACCGACTCTGAAAAAAATCGCCACGAACCAAGTAGTATAGCGGTCTTTTCATCAGAACCGCCATGATTACGGGCTCCGAAAACCCTGTAGGGTGATTAACTGCTAAGATAACAGGCTTATTCACCGGTACCCTTTCTGCATTGGACCATTGTA
>JABSSK010000433.1 GCA_013214265.1 Saprospiraceae bacterium
GCCCTTGGAGCTAAATATGCTGAAACTGTCGGTGAAACAACCCCGGATGCTAACTTCTTTGTCAGCAAAAATGTACGTGACACCCAATGGGGCGATTTTGGTTTCATTATTAATGGCGTGCAAAAAGTCACTAAAACTTCGGCTGGAGATTTCGGTCAGCCATCAGAGACAGCATTCTGGACACGTATAGATCCGAACACTGGCCCGCCTGATCCCGATAAACCCGATGATGGTCAGTATCAACAGCGTAACCCAAATGCGCCTTTTAATACGGGTGTCTGGGCAGTTGATCCCGCCTATGATATTACCGGTGATGGTTATGGCATAAATGATAGTTTTTATGCGCCCTGGGGCTCTCTAGTATCTCAGAAAACCAGCGAAAGAACCACAAGTTCGTTGAGTCTGAGCTTGCAGTGGCAACCGCAAGATGATGTTAACCTATATTTTCGTTATAGCAGAAATAAGACGGATTCCATAAGTACCAAGGCTTCAGCCTCAATGGTTTGGGGGCGTCAGAATAGCGGCCCTTTAGTGAATGGTTATTATGACGGCGTTGCGGCAACTGATGTTGTTTTATACGATGACTATAGCAATAAGCTCCGCGATGTGGTGACAGCGACATTTTCACCAGTAGCATTAGGCACGGATTTAGGTGATGTGTATTTAATGACAAGTGGCTTGATGGGCGGTGCCACTTATAAAAATGTTGCGTCGAACTCTGAAAGTCTGTCCACCTCAGATAGTTTCACCCTAGGGGGGGATTGGCAAATCGGGGAGAAGCTGTTTATACAAGCGTCGGTTGGCTATTCTCAGTCCCTGGACAATAGAAATGGTGTACAGACTACAATTACCACCAATACCGATGAAAAATACGACATGGTGCATTATGATATGCGAGGTGTCGACCTGATGAATTTAACCTATTTTCAGTCACCTTGGTCAAATTATGACATCACCGGTGAGCCAGATATTGTTAAAGTGGATAACTTAAAAGCCGTTAACCCAAGTCACTTGGATTTTGATCGCTTACTCTATAACAGAATAAGCCGCAATGCACGAGATACTGATAATAGCGGCCTGTCAGCCAAAATAGATTTTGATTATGAATTATTAGATAACGACTTTTTTACGCAGATCAAATGGGGCGTAAAAGTAGACAGGCGCTACTATGATACGCTAAATTATCAAGATAAAAACACCGGAAAAGATGCTACTAACGCTGATGGTTTTATGACAAAATTTAAAGTTAGCGATGTTTATGTCAACCCGATACACGATCCCAATCCGGGCTCTGCATCGCACCTGCGCAGTGAAGAATGGCTGCCATGTGTATCAGATGTTTCAATCGACTTAAACAGCCTCAGTGGTCAGGTGCCAACACAGTTTCTAAGCTCGAATTGTGACCAGAGTTTCTTCACTGACACCCTTAACTTACTTGATATTCGTGCACCAATACCTGACTCTGGCGCCCCTTATTATGCCAAGCAGGGGAGTGACATTGATATTGAGGAAAACTCTACGGCCTTCTATATACGCACTGATTTTCTAACCGACGTCGCTAATATGCCGTTATTCGGTAATTTTGGCGTACGTTATGTGTCGACCAAAACTGACTCTTCAGGTTGGCAGAAAAACAGCACAGGTTGGCAATATGTACCAGGCGAAAGCAGTTTTAGCCAATTATTACCCAGCATAAATATCAATTTAGGCATAACGGATGAAATGTTCTTACGTGTAGCGGCTTCTACCACCATGAGTCGTCCTAAATTGAGAGATATGGCAAACGCACGCTTACTCAACGAAACTAACGCTGCACCTTTGGTCAATTCGGATGCTGATGGCCTGTGGCAGGGTGGACCGGATGCAGGTCTAAGATATGGCGGCGATACGTATGCCGACGTAGACGGTCTGGGCATTTTCGACGAAGAGTCGAATGCTATGGATATTAATGGTGAAAATTTAGCAGGACAAGAGAAAAGAGGACAAGCCTATTATTTCGCCTTTGATGGTACCGGTAGGGCCGGTAATCCTGCGTTAGCGCCGGTGCTTGCCAATAGTTTCGATATTTCTTATGAGTGGTACTTCTCGCCAGACAGCAGTTTGTCACTGGCCTATTTCTATAAATCCATTGACTCAACCATACGTTACGCTCATGGAGGCGTGCCGATTGAAGATGACGGCCAACTTTATAACGTTCGTATGCGGGAGAATGCAGCCGGCAAGGATTTATCTGGTGTTGAATTTGCTGTGCAGCATGCTTTTGTAAATTTGCCAGGTTTGTTAGCGCATACCGGTGTTGGTTTTAACTATACCTTTGCGTTGGAAGCTTCTTCACAGGAGGTAGTAACCGATGATGAAGGCGATGAAGTTAAGCGTGAAGGACAGTCAGATTACAGTTATAACTTGCAAGCTTATTACAGTCATCAAGGCTTTAATGTACGTCTTGCTTATAACTACCGTAGTGATTTTGTTAGACGTGATGATTCGCGATTAGGTTATCAATCCGATGAATATTTACCTGAACTTGAAAAAGCCCGTGGTCAGTTAGATTTGTCTATCAAATACAACATTTCTAGAGCTTTCAGAATTGGTATCGCTGCGGTTAACCTGAATGAGTCAAAAACCGTCCGCTACCTTAAGCATGAAGAGATGGTCAGCTACGTAAGGGAACCGGGTAGAAGCTACACCGCGTTTATTAACTACCAGTTTTAATTAATAAATACCTACCAACAGGGAACTAGAGAAAAAGGCAGGTTTACTACCTGCCTTTTTTTTCTTCAAAAAGGCAAGGGCGGATAGTTCATCGCCTTAAACATAATCAAAGTAAAGCAAAGAAATTTTACGAAAGAGCACTTTTGTGAACAGGAGCTAGTAGCTCGGCTCGTAAGTTCGTGTCAATTATTGCGCAGGTTTAATACCTACCTAGCTAGGCGTGAAAATGAAGATGGTGTTTTCTACTTCAAGTTTTCACCACGCAACTAGAGGTCTTTAAGACGAGCAAGAATGACCAGTAAGAATGACTGGATTTATGACTTGGATTTATGAGTTGAAGTATTAGAAGGAAAGCTACATAGGGATCAGCTGGCACAAGGCATGTGACGCAATAAAAAGCACTTAACGATTGTCGCCTCATACGTTTGAGTTGGTATCGTGAGTAACGTATCGAGTGATGTATTTAAGTTACATTATTAGTATTTATTATGTTTAGTATTTAACTATAAGAACAAGATTAATTTATGATGTCTAACAAAGTAAAAAATCAATGTTTGCAACGACTGTTGGCACTGGCGCTTATCATGACCTTGACCTCTTTAGCTGGTTGCGGTTCAGAAAAAACACCGACGCCGACGCCAACACCAACGCCAACACCAACACCCACATCCAGCTGGACGAAAATCAGTTTCCCCAGCGACAAACACTTCGACGAGGGTTTTCCCGCTTACGGCGGCGAAATCCGTGGCCAGCAAGTGAATTTTTTCGGCGTCTCCCCTGTCAATCCGGACTTTTTGATCCAGGCGGGCAATATGCGAGGCGAGACG
>JABSSK010000434.1 GCA_013214265.1 Saprospiraceae bacterium
CAATTGAACGTCTCCTGTAAACGGATGTATTCTTCGGATAATGTCGTATTGCATAGGGTGCGGCCATCCGTATTAATACTTACCGAATGACCTGCCCGATATAAACGGTCGACGGGGTGATCCGCAAAGGTACCGATCACATTCGTCTGAACATTACTGGTTGGACATACTTCAAAATGCACCTTCATCTGTAATAACTGCGCTAGTAGGGTGTCATCTTCTTGGGCGCGTATTCCATGTCCTAACCGGTAGGTATGCCCATTGGTGATCGCATCCTTTACACTTTTAGGCCCAGCCGCTTCTCCGGCGTGCATAGTAACGGGAAGGCCCTGGTCATAGGCCCACCGAAAAGCGGGTATATGGGGTGCCAATGGGAAACCAGCTTCATTACCAGCAATATCAAAACCGCCTACGCCTTCCTTTTGGTATTTGGTAGCCAGTTTTGCCGTTTGCAGGCTCACCCCTTCGGTAGCTCGACGAAGCGTACACAGGATTAATTGAAACAGTATTCCGTTTTTTGCGGCCCCTTCATGTGCCGCTTCCAATACCGATTCAACTACTTCCTCCATCGATAACCCGCTTTCGAGATGAAGCATAGGGGCAAAACGAATTTCAGCATATATAATTCCGTCTTTTTTAAGCTGGTCGAACAAGTCGAGCGTCACTAGACGTAATGCTTCCCTAGATTGCATAAGCCGAAATCCTTGAGCTGCGCGGGTGAGAAAGTCTGCCAGATCTTTGCACTTGGGCGGTGCTACAAACTCATTCTGATATCTATCCAGTGTTAACCCAGGCGACAGTTGAGCTGACACCGAGTAGCTCAATGAGCAATCCAGATGAAGATGTAATTCGATTTTTGGCCACTCGTGTAGATTCATTCGCTCAAATTACAATGTTTTGTTAAAATCGGAATACGTCTTAGTTGTGACAACATTGACACAACATCCCCCCGTACTTTGCTGTTGATTCATCAACTAACAATAATTCAAATTAATATGAAAAAGCTATTGTTTCTTGTATTACCTATCCTCACCTTTACGGCCTGTACGGCACAGCCTGGTCCGGAAAAAAAGAGCGACGTACAATCCATTGATACGTACAAAGCCAGCCGATCGTTCCCTGCACCTATTGCGGAAGCTACTTTTGCTGGTGGCTGTTTCTGGTGTACAGAAGCTGCTTTCGAGCAAATTGAAGGCGTTGTGGACGTCATCAGTGGCTACTCCGGTGGAGAAAGTACATTCCCCACTTACCAGCAGGTAAGCTATGGCATGACTGAACACGCCGAAGCGATTCAGATATTCTACAACCCCGAGGTCATTACTTACGAAACACTACTCGACATCTTTTTTACGGCTCATGATCCTACCCAACTTAACCGTCAGGGACCGGATGTGGGCAAACAATACCGATCCGCTATCTTTTACCACAGTAAAGAGCAAAAAGATCAAGCGAAAGCATTCATGAAAAAATTAACTGACGAAGGCGCATTTAGCAAGAAAATCGTTACCCAGTTGAATGCTTACGATACGTTTTGGGTAGCGGAGGGCTATCATCAGGATTATTACGTTAACAATCCAGGCAATTCGTATGTCCAACGCGTCAGTAAGCCAAAAGTAGAAAAGGTCAAGAAAAAGTTTGCTGCCCTTCTGAAATCAGATATGAAAAAAAGCTAGCACCTACTGCCCAGCTAAGCAAAAGCAACCTGCCGGCGCGTAAAGCTTTGCCTCTTTACCACCAAAGCTGATTGGTGCTTGCGTACCAGTTGTTTTCTTGGCGGTTCCGGTCTAAGTGCCAATGGTTCGATAAAGCTGCCTGCTTACGACCATTGGC
This sequence comes from Saprospiraceae bacterium, assembly GCA_013214265.1. GTDB lineage: Bacteria > Bacteroidota > Bacteroidia > Chitinophagales > Saprospiraceae > DT-110. Next base: position 1,831 of record JABSSK010000434.1, read on the forward strand.
ACCTTTTCCTTCGCGTGGGATGGTTATAATACCCAGCTATGCCTAAGGTTTAAAATCCCATCTTAGCCCTACCTGTCCTTGTTGGTAGCGTAAGTCATTCAAGCCTTTTTCGTAAGCTACAAATACATTATACTGCCCCCACCGATGTGTGGTACGCCAGGAAAGAGCCGCAACTCGGTCGCCGTTATTGAGATAACCCCAATAGCCACGACCCACCATATCCATGGCCCATCTTCCTTTTTCAGCACGTACCCCAAGCCCATAGAGTATGGCATCATTTTGTACGTATTGCGAGGTATTGGTTTGCCAAACATACAGACCCAACATACCGGAAGTGCGCCACCTCCAGTGGCTTCCCCACGACTTTCCTGCTGCAACATCGACGTAATATCCCGGCGCATCTGTAAAACGCGCAGCACCCACCTTACTGGATGAAGGTAACCGAAATCCGAACCGAGCAACCACCCCTACCCTTTTCGGTGTTTCAGCAAGTACTTGTATGCGGGTTCTAAACAGTACGTCTGCGGTAGCGATCCGATCATTATAAAAAATGTGGAACACATTGCGGTCAGTTTTCCATTCATGGGTAGTACGAAAGTATTCCAGAGGAACCCAGAACACAGCAAACGAAATTTTCCCCGGAAGGGGTACATAGCGTCCGAACACTTTGGGATTGAAGGTCTGATCTCCCCGCATACTATGCATATGCGCACTCATGCCCAAAGCGTGATTCTCTTCAATATACCCCCAATTCATTGCTGGAATAGGCAGGGCATTAGGACCTAAATGACGAGGTGCAAAAATAAGGTACTCCCGCCAGTGGCGGCTGCCGTCCCAACCCACATTTTCGGACCACCACTGATGATCCTGACTTTTTACCGACAGGCTGAGCAACAAAAAACAAACTATACTTATGCACTTTAAGTGCATCGTTCTACTACCCATAGATTAACGATATATTCCTCTTTTTGATGGTTCGTAGTTAGACCAATGTATGACTACATCATCATTAAGAATGCATCTAAAACAGCAAAAAGGCTACGCCTGGTGGGGATCGCCAAAGACCTGAGGCACCCACGAGCCATGAAAACCTGGCGGAATATTATGCGGCAACAAACATTTCGCAACAATATCCATACTCTCAGCATCCCGAATATCTAAAAATGTTTTCTCCCCGTCAATCTGGAACCGCAGATAAGCAATCCAGCCGTCATCTTCCCGCGTTCCTCCCGGACGCGGGATAAAAAGGGTTTCTCCTGGCAGATCGGGTTTTAGATCGATATAGGTGGTAATCCGCTGCTTTACATCCTGCTTGATTAGTCCGTCTAACAGGTTGGATTCCGAATCCGGATGGCTGCCTACCGACCAAGCGAACTGATAATCTTTTCCTCGATAAGCGGTATTGATAGAAGGCAACTCACCAGGGTAATCCGTTAATCGTTCGTGCGTCACTTGGTGCTGATCAGGGTGAATGACAAACCGCCGCAGGGGCCCCTGAGGGGTTGCGGAATCATCCCCTTTCATGAGTGCTACATTCACCTCTGCTCCAGGAAAATCATCCATAGCGAAAGCATCAAAAATAAGGGTGCCGTCTTCTTGTTCAAAACCATTCGCATAATGGAAAATGAAAAAGAAATCCGATTCATACGTCTTAAGCGTTCCATCCGGGTCAACCACCAGTACTTTCATAGGCTTATCGGGTTGAGCAGAGATGGATTCTACTGGAGTTGCTAGTCCCATAAATGCTTTCCAAATAGCAAACTGTACCGGAGGCAGGCAGAAGATGCGCTTACCAGTTGCTGTAATCAAGAAGTCATGGGTAAATACCAGTTCTGGCATAGGTAATGTACGGTCGACCGATGCTTGCCCGTCTGGTTCTACTCGGTACAATACAAGGCGCTGTTTGGTTCCGGGAAGGGTGCCAAAATTATACAACACTCCGGAATCCGGAT
>JABSSK010000435.1 GCA_013214265.1 Saprospiraceae bacterium
TTATTTGAAAACTTTCTTGATCAGCGCATCCGCCTGCGCCACCATAAATGTAGATAAGGTCACTATTGATCAGAATATCGCCGGGAAGGTAACGTGTGCCTCCTGCATTAGGTTGGGTATAATAAGCAGCATTATCAGGTACATTAGCTCCCATTATATTGGGCAGAACGAATGCCTCACAAGCGATTTGATTAGCGATATCGTTTATGTTTGCCGCCTGGACGACGTCAACCGTGGTGCTTTGGGCTATAGCACATTGGCCAGCATTGGGTAAGAAAGTAAGAGACTGCGAGCCGGTACCTGCAACAGAAGGGAGAAAGGTGTTTCCACTTACCCCATTGCCACTCCAAGTGCCGGAAATACCGTTTAGGGTGTTTGGCAATGTGACATTTGGGTCGTCAGAACAGTAGGGCCCTAGCGATGGGAGCGTATAACTATTAGTGGTTGCAGTGATACGTATGTCGTCAAAATAATAGTTTTCGGAATTAGCTTGGTTACCTATCAGGATCCTAATTTGCAGCGTGTTACCAGTAACATCATTTTGATTTGCTGTACCGTCTTCATCTCCGCAAAAATATCCGTTGGAAAATAAGTTCCAGGCTCCGCCATCAATGCGATATTCTACTACAACTTGATCGTGCCCTGAGAAGGTTCCTGAAGTATTATAGTTGGGCCCTCCAGGGAATGCACATTCCAAGCCTCCATCATTAGCAACACTTACCGAAAGATCCACACAGCCCTCATTGGAGATATCAATAGTTGTGGTTGTAAATATATTTTGATTGTTACCTCGTCCGGACATACAGTCAAACCCTTCTATATCATTAACACGAAATCGGCCATTGAATACGCCCCAATACGCTCCGTTGACTGTGTAAGGTGCCGTGTCATCGCAATCATTGAATGAAGTTGTCCAGTTAGCTGAGGTTTGTGTTCCATCCGGATAATTAAACGCTTCCTGCCAGATGATCTGGGCAGCGGCATATGCTGGTAAAATGGCCATGATGATGGCTAAACTACTGATCCGAAGAAAATGCATAGGATGTACTATATAAGTAGTTGGTAAAACGCAATCGATCATAAGGTAATGAAGTATTCAGAATATTTTTTGAAAGTCATGGTGATAGAATTAGTAGAGTATAACCTGTTTTCTGGATAACTTTATGGCCTCTGATTGGCGCTAAAGTAAAAGGAGCATACTTATCTTTTCTTATCAGGTCAATGTGTTGAAATGTTTGTTAATTCTTTCTATCTTTGCATCCGCTTTTAAAAAAGTTCTTTACCATGAAAGCCTATATCCCTTTTGACATTCCAGTTTCGGGAATTCGGGATGGTTTGCACCAGTTCGATTTTGAAGTGGCCAATGATTTTTTGTCATCTTTTCCTCAAACGCCAGTAACCGATGGTCGTTTGCATGTTCATTTGGAGTTTGACAAAAGGCCAACTATGTTTGTGCTTGATTTTTTGGTATCAGGTACAGTTAGAACAACCTGTGATCGATGTTTGGCTGCCATTGATTTACCAATTGCGGGCGAACACAAGCTGGTTATAAAACTAAGTGAAGAAGCTGGACCAGAAGAAGCTGAGGTGGTGTACATGTCACCTTTGGTAGAGCAAGTGAATGTTGCTCCCTATGTGTACGAGTTTATTGTATTGTCGATACCTTTGGTAAAAACATATGATTGCGATGAAGAAGAGGAGCCTATTTGTAACGAAGAAATGTTAACCTATTTGGATGAAGATCATTCCTCACCCGAAGATGAGGATAGGACGAATCCAATTTGGGATGAACTTAAACGGAAATTTGAATCAGATAAATAGTTGGTGTCGTAATGATACAGTGCACTAACTAAAAATTTTTAGCAATGGCACATCCTAAGAGTAGAATATCTAAACAAAGAAAGCATAAGCGGAGAACCCACATGAAGGCGGCCATGCCTACAATTGCCACCTGTAAAACTACAGGTGAGAAGCATATGTACCATCGTTCGTATACGGACGCAGAGGGAAATACCTATTACAGAGGCAAACTTTTAATCAAAGCCGAAGAAGAAGAGATCTAGGCTCTGAAATGTTCGTCGAAAGAAATACCTTAGCTCCCATCAGTTCTCACGCTTGATGTGGAGCTTTTTCTCTTTTGGCGTAAGCCTTCATCTGATACAAAAAACAAGTATGAAAAAAGTTATTACAACTAGCCAAGCCCCCGCTCCGGTTGGTCCTTATAATCAGGCTATTATACACAATGATACATTGTATGCTTCTGGCCAAATTGCCCTTGACCCAGCTACGGGAGAATTAATAATGGATAATATTGAGGTTGAAACCCATCAAGTGATGAAAAATATTAAAGCTATCCTGGACGAAGCGGGGCTTACATTCCACGAGGTGATCAAGTGCAGTATTTTTGTGTCAGATATCGCAAACTACAGTCGGATAAATGCAGTTTACGCTACGTATTTTGATGAAGCTACGGCACCAGCGCGGGAATTAGTGCAGGTAGCTGCTTTACCTAAAGGTGTCAATGTTGAAATATCTGTTATTGCTGCATTTGACTAAAGATTGACCCAAACAAATTAACATTCATGAGTGATATAAAACGAGTTTTGTCGGCTATCCAGCCTACGGGTGATATGCATTTTGGCAACTATTTCGGGGCTGTTCAGAATTGGGTGCGGCTTCAGGAAAAATAAACCTGCTTCTTTGGTGTTGTTGATTATCATGCTATGACCATGCCATACAACCCCCAAAAGCTAAGGAACAATACCTGGTCCTTGATCTTTAATCTTTTGTCAACGGGTATCAAGCCAGAGCATTTATTTATCCAGTCGCTTGTACCCGAACACGCGGAATTAAGTTGGATTTTCAACTGTTTTACATCTTATGGGCAATTGACCAGGATGACACAATTCAAGGATAAAAGTGCACAAACAGCAGATAAAGGTGGTGAGGGTTTTATCAGTGCGGGCCTCTTGGATTATCCGGTTTTGCAGGCTGCTGATATTCTCATATATCGGGCTGATTATGTGCCTGTTGGAAAAGATCAGGAGCAACACTTGGAACTTACACGTAACATAGCACAACGTTTCAATAATCAGGTTGGTAAGGAGTATTTTGTGCTACCAGAGCCGCTATTTACGGAAGTGCCTAAAGTGATGAGTACTGCAGATCCTTTGCGAAAGATGAGTAAAAGCGCTGGAGAAAAACACTACATTAATTTATTTGCTGATGATGCGCGGATTAAGAAACAGGTAAAATCGGCAGTGACAGATACAGGGGATACCAAGCAGGGGGAGATGAGTCCGGGGGTTCGTAATCTATTCGAATTACTCAAAGCCAGCGAATCCTTTGATGCACACACTAGCCTCATGGCGGATTACCAAGCTGGAGCACTCAAATACGTGGATCTTAAAGAAGCGGTAGCTGATGCTTTACTGGGTATTAGCCAGCGGGTGAAAGCTAAAAGAGCGGAATTAAATGCGAATAAAAAGGAAGTAAAACAGCAGATTAAAGCCTCCAGTATGGAAATACGTAAAGAAGCGCAAGCAACAGTCGCGGCTGTGAAGGACCTTGCTGGCCTGATGAATGTCAGATTCTAGAGAACCTTTTTTGGAGTATTTAGTACATCATTTTGCCCATTGACAAGATTAAAATGTCAAAGGCAATGTAGTAAAAGAACTATGAAAATTATTTGTATCGGTCGCAACTACGCAGATCATGCGAAGGAATTGAATAATGAAATCCCTAAGGAGCCAGTGGTTTTCATGAA
>JABSSK010000436.1 GCA_013214265.1 Saprospiraceae bacterium
TTTACTGGTCGCGTCAGAAATTCAGTTCGAACTGGATTGCCTGTAAAGACAAGTTTTTCACTTGAGAAAAAACGATCCATATGGTCGTAAGCCACACATATTTTTGATGCTCTTTTTGCGAAAAACTTATTGGTGATTCCTGGGAAAGAATTCTGTTCCTGTAAAAGAGCTGGAACGCCCATCCCAGTGGTAATAGCTAATAAAGGACCACTAGCATAACCACCAACACCAATAGCAACGTCCGGCTTAAATTGGCGAACCAGCATCCAAGATTTCCACAAGCTGCTTATTAGTTTGAATGGGAAGGATAGGTTACGCCATAACTTTCGGCGATCAATACCACTAATCCACAATCCTGCTATTGAATAACCCGCTTGGGGGACCTTCTCCATTTCCAGTTTACCTTGAGCGCCTACAAACTGGAATTGAGCCGTAGGCTCTAACTCCCGTAAAGCATCGGCAATAGCAATAGCCGGAAAGACATGCCCCCCGGTGCCACCACCACTGATCATAATATGTAGGTTATTCTCTTTCACGTCACATCAATGGGTTGATTGGCTTCTACATATTTGCTGACACTCAAAATGATACCAAAAGCAATGCAAGTGAACAGTACGGATGTTCCCCCCATACTGATCATTGGTAAGGTCAAACCAGTTACTGGTACCAAATGGACAGATACGGCTATATTGATAAATGCCTGAATAATTAATAACAAACTAAGCCCCAAAGCGACCATAGCTCCAAATGCTTTTGGCGATTTGGTGATCAAGCGGGTGATGCGGAAGAATAGCATAACGTAGAGTAGTAAAATTAAAGCCCCACCAAAAATGCCATACTCCTCACAAATAATCGCATAGATAAAATCCGCATAAGGCGATGGCAGATAATTCCGCTGAATACTATTGCCCGGCCCTCGACCCAACCATTCACCGTTAGCAATTGCGATCTTGGCTTGTTGAACCTGATAGCCCCCCCCTTCTTCCAAAACAAATTCTCGGATTCGAGATTTCCAGGTTGCTGATCTTATAAACTCCGGGAATATATCGCCCAGTGCAATCAGAACACTGAATACCATTACACCCAGAAGCAGAAGCAGCAAAATATATTTGATGGACACCCGCCCGACAAACATCATCATCACACAAATAAAAAACAGCAGCACTGCCGTTGACAGGTCCGAAGGTGCTATTAACCCACAAATAATGAGGATCGGTACTATAATCGGGAGGAAGGCGGAGCCTAGATCTTTAATGTATACTTGTTTGGCAGAAATAGCGCGTGCGACATATATGATCAAAGCCAATTTGGCAAAATCAGAAGTCTGAAAAGTGACTCCAACCAAAGGAATTTCAATCCATCGCCTAGCTTCATTCGTTTCTACCCCAAAAGCCATCGTGTAGATCAATAAAGGAACACTAATGACCAATAGTACCGGAGCTGCCCGGTTAAAAGTCATATAACTCATATTGTGGCATAAGTATGTAAGCAGTACACCACCAAATAATATAAAACCATGCTTCAGTAAAAACGCCTCGGTGTCCCCACCCCGGTATTTATAAGCCAGGGTCCCCGTTGAACTATATACCGCTAACAAGGAAAATACAGCCATAATCACGATAATAGCCCATATGGCTTTATCTCCCTTTAGCTCGGCATTTAGTCTGGCAACTACATTTGACATACCGGTTTTATTAATCAGCCTATGGCTGTTGTTATTAGATAATCTGTCTCTGCCTTTCGGCAAATATTATTTTTTCAACGCCTGAACCGCTTCTCGGAAACGATCTCCACGTTGTTCATAATTTTTAAATCGATCAAAGCTTGCACACGCTGGAGCCAATAATACCACATCCCCAGTTTGCCCCCACAATAGTGCTTTTTCTACTGCCTCATTCGCAGATGACACTTCAATACACCGCTCAACTAAAGGCCCAAATGCTTCAATCACTTTCGTATTATCGACTCCCAGGCCGATCAGAACCTTGACTTTTTCCTTCACTAACGACAATAAAGGCGTATAATCATTTCCTTTATCCGTTCCTCCGACGATCCAGATTACAGGTGCCGTCATTGCATCCAAAGCAAAGAATACAGCATCCACATTAGTTGCTTTACTATCGTTTATAAAGCGGATACCTTCGTATTCTCCAACGGGCTCCATACGATGAGGAACGCTAGAGAAGGTTGCTAGCCCCTGCTGGATCGCAGCTGAGGATGTGCCCACAATCTGGGCTGCACGGACAGCAAATAAGGCATTCATTCCGTTATGACGACCTTGTAAAACCGATTTACTTAAGTCAAAGGTCTCATCTCCTACTTTTAGAAGACTATTCTGTAATTGTTTGCTGGAAAGGGCTTCTGCGGAAACACTTCCCAATACTTTTTTCAATTCTTGCTCTATTCCGGAGGCCTCTTTCCAATACAGGAAGTAATCCGTTTCTTCCTGATTCATCTGGATTCGAAATTTGGACGCTACATAGGCTTCCATTTGATAACCATAACGATCCAGATGGTCAGGTGAAACATTAAGCAGCATACTTATGCGTGGTTTAAATACATCAATTCCATCTAGCTGAAAGCTGCTTAATTCCAACACATAATATGCATAGGCCTTTTCTGTAAGTAAGCGAGCAAAGCTTTTACCTACGTTCCCACCCATAGCGACATCATAACCTGCTTCTTTTAGCAAGTGAAAACACAACTTAGTTGTAGTCGTTTTACCGTTTGTCCCCGTTATACCAATGATAAACCCATTGGTGTATCTACTGGCAAACTCAATTTCTGAAACGACCGGAACACCTCGTTCTTTGAGCTTGATAAGCAGAGGAGCTGTATCCGGTATTCCAGGACTCTTGATCACTTCTTTGGCACCAAGTATTCGTTCTTCATCATGCTCACCCTCCTCAAAATCAATTCCCGCTTTTAACAACTCTGCTCTTTTAGCAGTCGATAAAGCTCCACGATCTGATAAAAAAACGGGCAACCCCTTTTTTTGCGCCAATAAGGCTGCACCTACCCCACTTTCGCCTCCTCCCAGAACAATCCATTCCATACTATCGGACTTTTAAGGTGATCATCGTTACAACCGCTAATAGAATAGCAACTATCCAAAATCGGGTGACGATCTTAACCTCATTCATTCCTTTCTTCTGATAATGATGGTGCAAAGGCGACATTCTAAACACACGTTTTCCCTCTCCGTATCTTTTCTTGGTGTACTTGAAGTAGGATACCTGAATGACTACGGAAAGCGTCTCAGCAAAAAATACACCACAAAGAACAGGAATCAGCAATTCTTTGCGCAACAAGATGGCCATAGCGGCAATGATCCCTCCTAAGGTTAGGCTTCCGGTATCCCCCATAAAAATCTGAGCGGGATAAGCGTTATACCAAAGAAAACCGATACATCCACCAACTAAACAGGCAGCAAAAATCACCAACTCACCCGTACCTGGTAAATGCAATATGTTTAGATAATTCGCTGCTATGGAATTACCAGATACATAAGCGAAAATACCTAAAGTAACCGCTACTATCCCTGAAATGCCCGTCGCTAGCCCGTCGAGTCCATCCGTCAAATTCGCCGCATTCGACACCGCCGTAACAATAAAGATGACAATGGGTACAAAAAGTATCCAAACCCATTTGCGGGAAAGCTCTTTCGAAAGCGGAAGTAGCCAAGCATAATCCAGCCGATTATCCTTAAAAAAAGGTACGTTGGTTAAATTCGTTTTGTAATTCGCCTTCCGGATTACATCATCGC
>JABSSK010000437.1 GCA_013214265.1 Saprospiraceae bacterium
ATTCTAGTTGCTTTCTATCTCCTCGCATACATTATACACAATAGCTTTCAGCTTGAGCGTTAACATGGGTGTCTGTTTTTATTTTACTTTTTAGATTTAAAACAGGGACAAAATAACTATCTGATAATCAGGGATATTTTAAAGAGAGTAAATTGAGATGAAAGCTTTATAAATATCTTCAATTGTTATTCCTTTAAGACCCAACTGCTTCAAGTTAACCCCTTCCTTCACAGCTTCCTCCATAAAATGAGTTATGTCTTGTTTAATATTTTTAGTTAAATCTAATTTTAGACCAGGAGATAACAATTGGGATATTTTGAAAACATCATTTTTATGTTTTTTAATATTCCTAGAGTCAACACTTTCCCCTTGAGACTTTCGCTTGGTAAGATCAATCTAGGCCCTCATTTTGAATGGGATTATGTATTCAGGCTTTAAAATTGGCAAACCACCAACTATCTCTTTACCATCCTGTATGCATTGGTAATACCCTTCATCCAATAAGATTGCCGACAAACTTGAAACTTCTTCATCGATTGGTATTGGGGTTAAACCGTCATCAAACTCTAATAATAAATCATCCGGTTTTCTTGAAAATAGTTCAAGCATGAAAGGGTAATCTTTGTTTTTGGGTTTTACAAACCTGTAAAACTGTTTGTCGCCCGTGCTTTTTTCTTGATGCTCATACTCACCTTCTTTTACAAAATCCCAGAACCTTTGTACAAACTCTTTATCTAATGCTTCGGCACATAATACAATGTCTAAATCTTTTGTAGCTCTAAAGTCCAACCCAACTTCAGCCATCGATAGGTGACAGGCAACACCCCCTATTAAAGTGTATCTATCTTCAAATCCCTTAAAAAATCCTTTAAAATATTCTAATCCCTGTACCATTTGTGGTTTCTCCCTAATTCATTAAATAATTGTTCTTTTGCTATTTCGATTCTTTCATCTTCATTATTTTCCATACTTAAAAGAAGAGATAAAGGATCAATAATGTTTTCTCGTGCAAGTAGGCTGGGATCATGCCGCCAAAGTTCAATTTTGACACTACCGTCATGATCATGTTGCAGCTCTTCTATATTAAATAGTTCTTTTATAGTATTCCATTTTTTTAGCTCTACCGCGTAGATATCAAGTTGCGGTTGCATTAGCATGCTATACGTAGAAAGCGCTAATTCTCCAGACTTTATCCATTTCATTTTTGAAATATTGTCAAAATGAAATCTATCAATCCAAACTATTTTCTTAACTGGGTTGACCAAATGTGGTTGTGCTTTCTCCCATAACTCAGAGTTATGTATATGGAATTTTAATAATTTACTACGACCTAGATTTATTGAAGTTGCTAGTTTAAATGAAATAAGCTCATCGAATGCTCTCGAAACATTCATCTTACTAACTTTCATTACATCTATTATTTCTTTAATAAATATTTCATCACTTAGTCTGCCATATAAATGCATTAACAAAATAACTTGAGCTGTAGCTCCTAGTTGCTCATCTAGATTTTTATATCTCTTTTTGAATGTTTCTCTAAAGTCTAAAGCTGCTAATGGTAAATATAATTGTGTGCCTGGAACTATGAAGTTAATCTTTTTATCAACTAAATCTCTTCGCTTAAATGATGTTATATTTTCGATAATATAGATTACATTCCTACCGTAGTGTCTTTGTATTACTTCAATATGTTTCTCTATTTTACTTACACTTTCATCTGTTTCTTTATTAATAAATAATAGGTAAGTTTGCCCTAACAAGGTTGCTTCTCGAAATATATACATAGATTGAAGGAACATTGGTAAATCCCGTGCTTTATCCCATGGTTCCGTAATTTTCAATTGTGCAAATATGCTACTTACATAATTTGAGGTTTTTGTTAAAACCTCTTCAAAATAATTAAAATTCATAATATTCAGCCATGTACCATTAATTTCACACGGTACCAGGGGGTCTGGTACCGTGTGAAATTAATGGTACACTCAAGAAGTATGAAAAACAACCAAAAAGCATCTTAAATCCATAACAAACATACATGTACCAAAGATCTCACACGGTACCATTGATCTTGGTACCGTGTGAAATCCTTGGTACATACTTGATAATTATATAAATATATCGATTTTTAATGTTAAATTGAGAAGTTGATGTTAATAATCAATAAAAATAGTACATTAAGGTACTAAAATAATTAATGTAATCAATTAAAATGCAATCACTTGTTCATAGAGTCTTCCCATTAAATGTTAAAGGAAGAGACTTTTTTGTAGCTGATATTCACGGGGAGTATGATGAACTCAGACTCCTATTGAAAAGCATCAGTTTTGATAAGAAAACTGATAGGTTGTTTGCTACGGGAGATTTGATTGATCGTGGACCAAAGTCAAATGAATGCTTAAGGCTGTTAAAAGAACCTTGGTTTTTCTCTGTTCTAGGTAACCATGAAAATTTTCTATTAGAAGCTTCAAAAGGCAGCTCTTACTGGAAAGCTCTATGGTTTAGAAATGGTGGAGAGTGGTCACTTGAACTTACTGAAGAGGAACTATCTGATGCTGCTAACGCTGTATTAAAATATCAACCACTTACTTTAACTGTAGAAACTAATATTGGTAACCTTGGGGTAGTCCACGCGGAATATCCTTTCAATGATTGGCCTATAGCTGAAAAAGCAGAGCTAAAATGTGAGGATATAAAGGCGATAATAAGTGGCCGTGAAACTATTGAAAAGGGTATTGAAAAATGGACTCACAATATTACTTGTATAATATCGGGGCACTCTGAAATTGAAACGCCTACCATTTTAGGTAATCAAGCTTTTATAAATATTCAAACAGAGGCAACAAAATCATATTTAACAATCTGCGAAGTGAGAAAGAATGAGTTAGTTTTTCACTCGGTTAATAACAGGCATTTAAAAAGTATCCATATACCATCGACTTAATTTAAGTTGATGACTTCTTCTAGAAAAGAATTAATAACGTCTTTTACTATCATTCCACTTAACCATATATTCCAAAGTTTTTGGCAAATCAATTTGTCTAAGCTCACCGTAACGTTCTTCATCATCGGCAATTGCTTTTTCTACTTGAGCTAAAATATTAATTGGAACATCAAAATTAAAGTTATTGATGTCATTGGCGGGATCTAATTCACCTATTTTTATTTCTACCCAAGTAAGCCATTCTTTGATTTCTGAAGTCGAATGTTCAATATCTATTCTACTGCGCATATGGTTATAAAACTTGCTAAGTTTTTCATATTTATCAAATTGATTCTGTTGCTCATCTAAGTATGAATCACATTTTTCATTGAGGGATTGAGCATCACCTACAAGCCATTCAACTTGACGCTTTAGGCTATCTAGATAATCTCTTTCTTTCCTGGATTTTTCTGCCCGATGAACAGCCTCAACTTCATCTTTAAATGCTTGAATGATGTCACTAAGCCTAACTTCAAGTTGTGATTTTTTACCGTCTTTTATTTCACGGTTGCTATACCTAGTTCCATACTGAAATCTTAATATCCCCAGACTATGGTAGCGAAAATCCCATTCATGCCAGCTATCCTGACTCTTCATTTTTTCCTGGCGTCGTTGTTCAGTAATCGTAAAATGCACAGTTACGTCATCGATAATCAGTGAGCTTACGAGAACATAGCGCAACTTTATAAATTCGATCTGATTAAATCATTGCAACCAATTACTAAGGATGCAATATGTCAAATCAAGATCAACTATCAGTCGTCGTTACCGCCTTTGAAC
>JABSSK010000438.1 GCA_013214265.1 Saprospiraceae bacterium
GTGGTCGCTCCATTTACGGTTACCATCGATCTGGGTCAGGAGGAGGAGCCGGGTGATTCACCCGATGGAGAGCATATGCCCAGCATTCCGGGAGGTAAGCGACTCAAAGCTTTCCCTAATCCGGCGAATGATTGGTTGAACCTACATCTAAATGGTGGGGAAGAGATCCTAGCCTACCAGTTGTTTAATCTGGCGGGTCAGCAAGTCAAGTCTGCTGAGAACATCGAGGCGCGCAGGGCTGCTATCCCATTGGCTGATTTGGACAATGGGATGTATGCTTTACGGGTTATTACGCCTTCCGGAACTACTTCTCGGATGATAGAGGTAGGGCGTTAGAATATTTTATTCTTTTACACTTAATATGAAAAAACAACGTTTAGTATAAAGAAATTCATTGCTTTATATATTCGTGGAATTATAATTATTGCTATTGAGTCGCCATAACATCATGGCGGCTTTTTTTGTTTTTTATTCACATTTATTTTGTAATAGGTCTTCATATAAAGGGTTTAGCTAGTTTTTTGTATTTATTTTTTTTCACAAAGTGCCAAGAATGTCTTTGTTAGGTGAAAGTATAGATTGCATATTTGTAAAGTGATCGGTAGATAGTGATGTGTGTAATGGCTTAAACAACCGAGGACCGATCACTTAAATCTGGATATGTTCATGGGATTATAATTTGCTAGTCGTGAGTTGCCAATTCAATCGGCAACTCATTGCTTTTCTCCCCCAAAGAATATTGCATCCGGATAAAGGCGAGGAGACCCTACCTTTTCGTCTTACAATAATTGGATATGTTCATGGGATTATAATTATTGTGCCGGATCGCTGCCGTAGAAGTAGCGATCTTTTTTTATGGTATTTGCAGAAGGGTTTGTTGCACTGTCTTTTCGTACGATTTTCCGAATAAGTTGAGGTGAGCCAGCAGGTAATACATTTGATAGATAGGTTCGCGCTGAGCGTACTGGGGAGGGGTTGGCCATTCGGATTGATAGCCTTGGTAAAAATCCGTTGCGAATCCGCCGAACAGTTTTGACATGGCCAGGTCCATTTCTCGGAGGCTGAACGAGGCGGCAGGGTCGATAATCCATGCTTTCCCTTGTTGGTCGATAATATAGTTGCCGTTCCACAGGTCACCGTGGATGAGGCTGGGGCCTTCCTCGGGAATCCGATGGGGCAGGCTAACCAGTAGTTGTTCAAATTTTTTATCCAATGTGGTATTGAGGTATCCTTGTTGGCGGGCTAATTTCCATTGTGGATAGAGGCGTTGGTGCGCCAGAAAATCGGCACCATTACTTTGGGGGTTATTTGACTGCGGTAGGCGGCCGATGAAATTGGTATGGGTAAACCCGTAGTAGTCTTGTTTACTGTTGCGGTGCAGGCGTGCCAGTTGCTGACCGAAGGTATGCATAGTATCTTTTTTTTCTATGCCGGGCGTAATGAAAGGTAAGACTAAGAAACTACCATCTTTAAAATGATCGTAAACGACAACGGGTGGTACCGGAACGGCTCCATTATGGCGGAGGGCTTCGAGGCCTAGTTTTTCTGTTCCGAGTATGGCTGCTGCCTGGGGGCCGGTATGGTATTTCAAAAAAAACAGGCCCCGATCGGTTTCGATCCTAAGGGCCTGATTGATATCACCACCCGTTACGGTTTTGCTGGTAATGATATCGGTATGTAAGGCGTGGGCACACGCTTTTAATACCTCCTGCTTGCTAGGCATCAGAGGCGATTTTTATTGACAATTTCGAGTAATTCGTCGCGGTAGTTTTTACCGATTGGCAGGTGTTTGGTTTCTTTCTTTTCGATGACTTCTACCATATTCCCTACGATGGCGTTGATGCGGTCGAGGTTGACAATATAGGAGCGATGGATTCTTTTGAACTGATCGCTGGGCATTTTAGCTTCCAGGCTCTTCATCGTTTGGAGGGTAATAACGCGGTCACTATCCATACGAATAATAACGTAGTCTTTTAGTCCTTCGATGTATAGGATATCGTCGTATTTCACCTTCACCAATTTTTTATCGGCTTTTACGAAGATGAAATCCGGATCATCGCTATTGCTGCTTTCAGCGGGGTTATTTTCGCGACTTTGCAGGTCGTGTTGTTCGATCGCTTTATTTACGGCTTTCATAAAGCGCTCGAGGGAGATTGGTTTCAAGAGGTAGTCCAGGGCGTTCAGTACAAAGCCTTCCATCGCATAATTGGGTTAGGCGGTGGTAAAGATAACCAGTGGTGGTCGCGTCAGGGTTTTCAGGAAGTCGATCCCGGTCAGTTGTGGCATTTGGATATCCAAAAACATGAGGTCGACGTCTTGGCTCTTGAGCACTTCATTAGCTTCCAGCGCATTACTACATCGGGCTACGAGGTTGAGTTCTGGAATTTTTTCAATATAGGTTTCTAAAACATCCTGAGCCAATGGCTCGTCATCAACTATAATGGTATTCATAAATGGTAATTTAATCGAGTTCAATTGTTAGTTCTACCGCGTAGGTATTGGGGTTATTATCAATTTTCATATCGTACCTTTCCGGATAAATCAGGTTGAGTCGTCGATGAACATTGACCAGTCCGATACCACCTGAGCGGCGATTGGGGTCTGGTTGGGGTCTGACGGGTGCTTTGGTATTTTCGATAAAAAAATGAACGGTTCGGTTTTCGATACGCATTTTAGCTTTTACAAATCCATGATCGATATGGTTATTGAGGCCGTGTTTGAAAGCATTTTCTAGGAAGGGAATAAATAAGAGGGGTGCAATATGCAGTTGCCCAACGTGCCCTTCCACTTCGAATGATATATCTACATTTTTGCCTTGCCGGAGGCTTTCCAGGTCGAGGTAGTTACGGATGTAGTGGATTTCTTTACTCAGCAGGACTTTTTTTTCGTTGCATTCGTACAACATGTAGCGCATCATTTCGGACAGTTTGATCACGATTTCGGGTGCTAGGTCTGATTTTTTGAGGGTTAGCGCGTACAGGTTGTTTAGGGTATTAAACAGAAAATGGGGATTGATTTGGGATTTTAGGAAACGCAGTTCCGTTTGCATCGTTTTGGTTTCCAGCTCCTGTTTGTCTTTGAGCTGTCGGGCCCAATCGGTTACAATTTTGAATATAGTGGATGTTCCTGCGATAAAAAAAGTAGTCAGGAAATAGGCGTATTGATTGTCGATAATTCGTTGCTGTGCCTGTGGCAGGTCGGAAAACTTGACATAGAACACGAGCATTTTCAGGGGTGTGATAATGATTACCGCGAGTACCAGTAGCAGGCCGTAAGTCAGGAATCGTTTATTGGTCAGGTATTTAGGTATGAGGTAAAATAGGTTGAAGTATACGATCAGGCCATAGAAGACGATATTCAGCAGTTCATTGGACAGTGTGAATAAAAAGCCTCGCTGTGTGCCTTCCATGATGGTCAGAATCATCAGGATAGCCAGCCAAAACAGAATATGATAGGCTGCTGTGGTGGTCAGGAAATCAAAAGAACGGGACCGTGTACGGTT
>JABSSK010000439.1 GCA_013214265.1 Saprospiraceae bacterium
CGGATGGCTGGATAAAGCAGGATTTTCTGATTTTGCGGGTTCTACTCTTGTTCATGCTGTTGGTGGTTTTGCTGCGCTGGCTGCTGTAATGGTTTTGGGCCCTCGGTTAGGGAAATATACGGCCAACGGGATACGCCCAATACCAGGACATTCCATGCCTTTTGCGGCTTTGGGTGTATTTCTGTTGTGGTTTGGCTGGTTTGGTTTTAATGGTGGTTCCGTATTATCAGCAGATCCGGCGTCCGTTTCATTGGTATTTGTAACTACGGCACTGGCTGCCGCTGCGGGTGCCGTGGGGGCTTTCTTCACTTCGTACATGTTATTCAAATCGCTCGATTTATCGATGGTGCTCAATGGCATTCTGGGTGGTTTGGTTGGCATTACGGCTGGCGCGGATCTGATGGGGCCAGGAGAATCTATAATTATTGGTCTGATTGCTGGGGTCATTATACCTTTCTCAGTCGTCTTTTTTGATAAGCGCAAGATCGATGATCCGGTAGGTGCTACCTCAGTGCATATGGTATGTGGTATATGGGGAACCCTGGCCGTTGGTATTTTTGGCTCTAAAGCCGGATTGGGTCAGTTGTGGGTTCAGTTTTATGGTGTTTTGGCAGTGGGTGCATTTGCATTTATTACAGCTTATGCCCTCATGTATGTATTAGACAAAACGATCGGGGTTCGGGTCAGTGCCCAATATGAAGAAAAAGGACTGGATGTTTCAGAGCATGATATGCATGCGTATGAGACCTCAGTTGAAAAAGGCGCACTTCACTTTTCAGTGGATTAGTATCGTGAGGTGAGCTTGTAAAGAGCTTTAGTTCCTGCATAGCAATATGCTTTTGCCTGCTTCCCATCTGGAGGCAGGTTTTTCTAAAGTTCAACCAAGAATTGAAGAAGAGCGTAACAGCGTATATTATTTAACGTAAGCATATTTTTTAGGAACTAAATCGGAAGAAAGTAAGAGCATGGATGCCATTATAAAGGATACATAAGATCAGCCTCATTTTGATCCTTGTAAGCCTTTGTTTCAAACTATATTCTTGACTTGACTTTCGTAAAAATCAAAAACCAATGAGTCTATCCAGGTTCAGTGCGATCGAAACGATCATCAATCGCCAATCCAATGAAGTGGAAGAAGTGGTAACGCCTTCTTCCAAAATTTCTAACTTTTTTGGTGCCAACGTTTTTAACGATGCGACCATGAAAGAGTATTTGTCGAAAGACGCATACAAATCAGCCAAAAAGAGCATTAGTAAAGGAGCCAAGCTCTCTCGTGAAGATGCGGATGTTATTGCTGCGGCCATGAAAAAATGGGCTATGGATCGGGGTGCTACCCATTACACCCACTGGTTTCAGCCGCTGACGGGTCGTACTGCTGAAAAACACGATTCTTTCTTCACCCTCAAGCCAGGAACGGGAGAAGTGATGGAAGAATTTAGTGGTGATGCACTCGCACAGCAAGAACCTGATGGCTCGAGCTTTCCAGGTGGAGGCCTGCGTTCTACTTTCGAAGCACGTGGTTATACCGCTTGGGATCCTTCCTCACCTGCTTTTATCCTGGAAGTGGGAGAAGGAAAGACCTTGTGTATTCCTACTATTTTCGTGACCTACAGCGGGGAATCACTGGATTATAAACTACCATTACTCAAGTCACAGTCCTATCTGGAAGAAGCGGCTATTCCGGTTTGTCAATACTTTGATAAGCATGTTGAGCGGGTGGCTACCACTCTGGGTTGGGAGCAGGAGTATTTCTTGATTGACGAGGCATTGTATAACGCTCGCCCCGATTTGTTGATGACTGGTCGTACTTTGTTGGGTAAACATAGCCCTAAAGGTCAGCAGCTGGATGACCACTACTTTGGTTCTATTCCGGAGCGTGTGTATGCCTATATGCGTGATTTGGAGACAGAATGCCACAAGTTGGGTATTCCGGTTCGTACCCGCCACAATGAGGTAGGTCCTGGCCAGTATGAGTTAGCTCCCATGTTTGAAGAAGTGAACGTTGCAGTTGACCATAATCAGTTGTTAATGGATTTGATGGACCGGGTAGCCCGACGCCATAAGCTGCGCGTACTCTTGCACGAAAAGCCTTTCGCGGGTGTTAATGGTAGCGGAAAACACAACAACTGGTCGATGAGCACAGATAGTGGTGTAAACTTATTGTCACCAGGTAAGGATCCTGCCAAAAACCTGCGCTTCCTCACCTTTTTTGTTAATACCATTCAGGCCGTATATAACCATGCTGATTTGCTACGGGCCAGTGTGGCTTCCGCTTCTAACGACCACCGTTTGGGAGCCAATGAGGCACCTCCAGCCATCATTTCTGTGTTTATCGGAGATACGCTCACCAAAGTGTTGGATTCCATCGAAAATGGTGGGGAAATGGATGCCGATGCAGTAGAAGAAACCCTCGACTTGTTGGGTAAAATTCCAGATCTGGAGAAAGATAATACGGATCGTAACCGTACCTCTCCTCTCGCTTTTACGGGTAATAAGTTTGAAATACGTATGGTGGGCTCCACGATGAACTGTGCGGCACCAATGACGGTAATGAATACGATCGTTGGAGCACAATTGAGGTCATTCCATGCGGAGGTAAGCAAACGGGTGGCAGCAGGACGTGCCGAGAATGAAGCTATCCTCTCCTTACTTCAGGAGTATATCGTGGAATCTAAAGCTATTCGCTTCGAAGGGGATGGCTATAGTGACGAATGGAAAGAGGAAGCCGCTAAGCGAGGCTTGGGGAATACGCCGAATACGCCTGATGCTCTAGATGCGTATGTGCGTGATTCTTCCAGAGCTTTATTTGCTGAAAGTGGTGTGTTTAAAGAGCAAGAATTGGAAGCACACTACGAGGTAATGTGCGAAAATTACATCCTGAAATTACAGATTGAATCGCGCACCTTAGGGGAAATGGTTGTCAATAGTGTACTACCAGCAGCTGTAGCGTATCAAACTGAGTTGGCAGAGAATATAGCCAGCTTATCTGATATTGGTCTGGGTGAAGAGATGTACGCTGCTCAGCTCGATTTGGTCAAGCGCATTTCTGAGCATATAAATACCATCAAGACCAATGTGGATGCCATGACCGAAGCACGCCGAGTAGCTAACGAAAAAGAGCATGCACCCGATATGGCTAAAGCATACTGTGCTGACGTAAAGCCTTTGATGGAAAAAATACGGGTAGCTGCTGATCGTCTTGAATATCTGGTAGATGACCAGCTTTGGCCCTTAGTTAAATATCGCGAAATGATGTTTGTTCGCTAAGTTTCATAATCCTGTTATTGAAAACCCCCGTTCCTGTTATACTAGGATCGGGGGCTTTTCTTTTCGTATGATCAGGCAGGGATATCATCAGCGTATAAACGCCACGTGCAAACCAAAACCACTCCTTATGAACAAGGCCGTGTTTGGGATTACCGCAACCCAAATTGGATAGGTAGGTAGATGGTTGATGGCACGAGGTTTGGACCCGTTTGTGCTGGAATCCAGCTGGTCAAGAATTGAGCTATCCGTAGGGCTTCTTTATCACAACCGAATCCTACCTTTTCAGTAACCTGGATGTAAGATACTTTACCCGACGTATCGATGCTGAACTGGAGCATAACACTTCCTTCAATGGCATGTTCGCGAGCCAGTTCGGGATACACCAGATGTTGGTTTATGATTTCTTGAATCGCTTCCCTACCCCCTTGGTAAGTTATAGGTCGGAGATAGCTT
>JABSSK010000044.1 GCA_013214265.1 Saprospiraceae bacterium
TACGACTTAAACCAGTTGAATAAATTTGGTTTTTATAAACTTTATAACTATTGCTAACATCTTCAATAATACTTTTAGTGCTTTTACATTTGTGTAGTAATCTACTCTTGAAATATGGGGGCATGAAGTATATAAAGGTATTTGACTTAAAATTATCTAGTTAAGCTACCAGTTTTTCTGTTTTTATCACTTCGTTGGGACGCTCTCAATTAAAGATTGCACTGGCATTACCACCAAAGCCCAGTCCTCCTGGAAAAAAAATAGTTGGGAACGATTGATTGGTAGTTTCATATGAGTCAGGATTGTAATTATTATAGCCGTTAATGTTACTGTCTTTATATATTTTATTAATGTAAAAACCTTTCCAATAGGTGTTTTATATAGCTGGGTTTATGCATAAAGGATATTTGCAACAAATATAAAATTTATTAATATAAATAATTTTAGGTGGTTCTTTCCTTCCATATTTTTTGCATTGAATTAGTAGCTAACGGTGTCGTTTAAATGTCGTTTCCATATTGTTTGTATATGGTTATATTATTTCCTTTCAAGTGTAGCTCGATCCCATTGAGCAGTGTTGACTGCTGCTTCATAAGTAGTTTGTAAGAAGGTCATAAGGACTTTATCAGGGTAAGAAGATTTCTGAACGTCCTCATATTTCAGGAAAAATTCTCCCATTTCATCACTCCAAAAAGCTTGTTTGGGTTGTACATGTTGCTTTCCAAAGTCTGCAGGGCTAGGATATGCATAGGCATAGAAAGCAGGAAACGGAAAACTTTTAGAGCCGAGCCAGAATCCGGCACTGCTCACTTCTTTGGAGTACGCTTCTTGCATAACATTTAAAGGCATATTGGGGATTCCTCCTGAGTGGAGCGGTGCTTCGTTTCCTGAGAATCGGGTTACAGCCAGGTCGAATGCTCCCCAGAAAAGGTGTACTGGACTTGCTTTGCCAATAAAATCGCTTCTAAATTGGCTAAATACTTCATTGACCCTGAGCAAGGCTGTCCAAATGGAATGAACAACCTCTTTATCGTAAGATTTGTTGGTGGTATTTTTTGCAAAGGGAATGGCGGGATCCATTTCGTTTGGGCTAGAATGGATTTTTACGTTTATGTCCAAGGAATTCAGCTTTTCGAATAACTCTTGATAAAAGTCAGCTACTGTTCTAGGGTATAAGTCCATTTCTGCTATTCCTGAAATCGAGCATTCTACTAATAGTTTATGTCGCTTAAAATCAAAATCTATTTGGAAAATTCTGCCATCATAAGGAATTGGATTAGTTGTTAATCCCTTTGTACTTACATATAATGGGACATGCCATGAGTGGTTTTGCCAAGGCATTGTTCTTAACCTTACTTTTCCCACAATTTGAATCCAATGGTGAAGGGTTTCAAGCGTCTCTTGTAAGTCAGAAAAGTTTAATTCTGGCCAGAGATGTTTATTATTCATAATTTATTTAATATATGTTAACGTTCTGTGGTGCTGTAGTAGTATGGCTGGTGTTATCTTCATCAAGATACTATTTTACGATCCTATTGTTTTAGTCTTCTGATAGACAATTACTTATATGCCTTTGTATCGGTGTGTAAAAATAAGGCTGTTTGAAAATTTGCTGATTAGGCTATTATGAAAAAATCCAAATATGCAGGAGGCCAAATAATTAGGGCATTACGAGATAACGGAGTTGGGCAATCAGTAGAAGTGATTGGCTAGAAATTAGGTAAAGCAAAAGGTACTTTCTACACCTGGCGTAAGAAATACGGCGTGATGGAAGTCAGTCATCTAAAGGGGCTAAAAGAGCAGGAAGAGGAGAACCAGAAGCTTAAACGGATATATGCTGATCAAGCGCTGCCCCTTGAAATGGCAAAAGATGTGATCTCAGAAAAGTGGCAAATCCTTGGGCCAGAAGAAATGTTGTTGGCTATTTGAAAAAGAAAATCCAAGCAGTTGTTGAGAAGTGCTGGGGAGTGGTTGGGATGAACCTATCCAGCCGTTATTACAAAAGCAAGGTAGGTGACACTCCGGTGATTGAAAAGCGCAATGAGATGATTAGGAAACGCCCTAACCGCCGAATTGAGAACTGTTATTACTGCATCTGGGCATAAGGTTGTAAATGGACTTGGTCAGAAGGCCAAAGAAACGCAAGGGGCTAGCTGATACATTATGCAAGCCACTTGTCAGGCCTGCCCGAACGAGGGCTGGATCATGGACTTCATGAGTGGCTGCCAAGAGTATGGTAGGCCATTCAGGATACGGAATATAATAGCTGCCTGCAACAGGTAATACTTAGTATTATCGGATACCCTTCTGCAAGGGTTATCTGGCAATTGGAATTGCTTAAAAGTGAGTATGTGTTGCCAAAGTATATACGGAGCTTAACAAGCCGATGTACAACGGTTTCGTATAGCGATTTAACCGTACGTTTGGCGAGGATGTTCTGGATGCTTACTTCTTTAGTTCCGTCTCCTAATTTAACGTTATTGTGGAAAATTGGAATGACGACTACAATCAGAACTATCCACACGATTCTTTGTGTAAAAAGAGCCTAAGGGAGTTTGCGCTGAGGTGCAAGTTTGTCAGGGGCTAGCCCTGACAAACTTGAATTTAAATACTATTTACTAATGATAGGCGGTCAATGAAACGGAAGTTAGCAAAACGTTTTACTTGACAATCTCCTCTTAATCTATCCAAGCGAGGGTTTGGTTAGGGAACGAGATACTCAGGGATAGCTGGACCAAGTTTAATGTTTTTTCAAAGAGCCCTCTTTTTTTGAGGGCTTTCCTGAAAAAATGTTAATAATTATTCTGTAAAAAAGTGGAATTGCACATAGGAGATCAATTTTTGACTATTACAGCTTACACGCATTTTCACCAACAGTATTTTATTCTTGTGTTTTAATAAAATCATAGATTAAATCCATGTATTCATATTCGCTAACACCTCCAGATAATAGTCCCCACCTTACCAAGGTGGGGACTTTACATTTATGTGCTACTACAACGTTTAATTTTGGCAATACAGTTATGTATTGTCCTCCCCAACCTCTAGCCATGTAGGCGTCTTCAAAATCTGGATGATGTTTGAAATTATCTATTAACCACCATAGGTAAGCATATGAAAACTGATAAGGACTTGATTCATTTCCGCCATATCGTTCATTTATTACTTTTGTTGGTATTACTGGTGTTGTAATGGTTTCAATCCATTTCTGAGAAACGATTTGTTTGCCATTCCACTTTCCTTTATTGAGCATTAATTGTCCAATTTTTGCCATATCACGAGTAGATATGTAAATATGGTATGCAGGATATCTGGACTTACTTTTTTTGTATTTCTTTTTTTGATTTTTAATATTCCAATCTTGAAAGCCAAGTGGGATAGCAAGCTGTTCTTCTAAATCTTGATAGATACTTTTGCCAGATTTTATTTCGAGAATGGCTCCTGCTACATTAAAGTCCCAATTATTATAAACAAAATACTCACCTGGTTTTACAGCACCTCTTGCCAAAATATTTTTTTTGTCATATCCTCCGTTAACAGGTTCTATAAAAACGCCTGAACTGGAATTTAGTATATGGTCTACAGTAGCAGATTTTTCTATCGGTAGAAGCCCTTCATTCTCATCAATTCCAATTTCTCCAATGGTTTGCTTTAAATCTATTGTTCCATTTTCTACGTATTTACCATAGAGAATACTTAAAATACTTTTACGGCAAGAAGCAGTAAAACTTACCTCTTCTGTCTCTCCGTATTCATAAAGGATTTTGCCATCCTTTAAGATGATCATTCCCGTAGTTTCAAGATTATCCTTAAGGAAATTTGTTAATGAATCTAATCTTTGTTGAGTAAACTCTGTTCCGTCTAATTTTCTTTGCTTTTCAAATTCAGTACCTGCAAATTGAGGTTTTGAGGTTTTACAGCTACAGTTTAACATTGTAACTAATGATAAGATTAAAATGCCTTTGAAATTTAGCTTTTTGAAAAAAGGATAGTTCATAATTTGAAATTTTTGTCAAAAAAAATGAACTATAAACAGAAGAGGGCTATTCGTACAGGCAGATTACTATCAAAAAAAGTTTTGATAGTAAAAAAGAAAAGATCAATTAACTTTTTGAGGATTCTATGTGTTTTTCAATAAATTGTTTTGGTGTTACCCCAACGGACGCTTTAAATATTCTGTAAAAGCTAGCTTCAGAATTAAAGCCACATTCTTTAGCTATCCCTAAAAGAGATAAATTACCTTGGTTGTCATTTAGTAAACGTTTTTTCACTTCTTCTATCCTTATTTTGTTAATCACGGTACGGAAGTTTTCTCCGTAAACAGTATTAATAAAATTTGACATATTAGTTTCACTAACGCCTATTAGCTTAGTTAGTTTTTGTAAGTTCAATTTTGGGTCCAAGTGAACTTTGTTCTCCTCAATGGCAATTTTAAATTTTGCCATGATGGTATTTTGAACGTCTTCAGTTAAACTTCTTGGCTGGTTATTTTTCGCTTTGATTGAAAGTTCTTTCGGAACAACATCAGAATTTTTATATCCATTGAGGCCTAAATAATACACCAAAATAGCTATGAAGACATGCCCTAAACGCCAACGCCAAGTATATTCATTTACTAAAAAAAAGTTTAGTATTAAATTGGTAAGTATATAAATTGAAATAAACGAGATACTAAAAAATAAAACATTGATAAATTTGTGATTGAAATATTCAGTATAATAATTATTTTTTGAAAGCCAGTTTTTATATTTTCGAATATGGCGATATCCAATATAAAGATAAATAACCGTACTTATAATTGTAAGGTATTCTTCAATGTGTTTTATTTCGTTAAATAGAAATGAATTGGCTATTATAAGTTTTTCTAAATAGATGGGAGTTTGCATGGTGGCTATATAAACCAAAATGGCGTAGCTCTGAGAAATAAAAAATGGTAAAAAATGTAACCACTGGTTACGTTCAGGCTTAAATGTTGGTCTAATCAATGATATTAGATAAAAGTAAAATAGTGGTGGAATCGCTAATTCAATTCCGTTTGGAAAAAAACCAATACCATGAATTTCCCATAAGTTTAATGAGTGTAGAAGTATTTTCGTATTCAGCCAGACGAATCCTAAAATGGCTAATCCTAAATATTTGTTAGATTTATTTTTTGAATTCAATAATAGAAGTATGCTACAAATAACCCCTGTAGACATGCCTATTATCGTCAATATATCAAAAAGTGATAGCTGTAGATACAATATGTTATTTTTTAGAAACTATGAATAGTAGTGCTGTGTGCAGCGGTATTGATAATGGTTTCAGCATGTTGAAAATGTACGAGTACTTTAAACTTATAAATCAAGTTGTTTAAGTGAGAAAAACAGGGTTTTGCCAAAAGCAGCAATGAATTTCAGTCACTGCTATCTGCTGACCTTTTTAGTTTATTTTCAATTTGATCAATCAATAATTTAGATCTATAACAATCCTCTTTTTACTGATTAAATAATTACAAGGTATTCCTTCAATTCTAATTTTATGATTAACTTCCTTGTTGCCATCGAGTAAATTAGTCGATCCATATTATCTGTTTCTATAGCTTTTAACAAATCCTCTTTTTTGCCGTCTTTTGATATACTAGTAATTTCAGTATTTTTTCTGAAACATGTTTTTCTGTTCAATCAATTTTGGATATTTCGCCCGACGTGGAAAGTGCCAAGTAGTCTGAAAACCTGTAAGGGTCATTTTTTTTCAAGAGTAGATTTATTAATAGTAATTTGTTTTCCATTTTGGTATGGAAGTGTAAAATTCAAAAATTGTTTATCCTTACTACAACTATTTAATTGCTTTATTCCTACCATATAGAATTCTAGAAAACTTTTATTTTGTCGAGTTGGGCCAAGTTTAGAATGAAGTATGGAAAGCTCACTTTTTGAAATAAAATGACCAATTGAAGTAATTGTACTCAATGTTTTCCAATAGCTGGATGATTTTTGTTAGGTTGATAAAAGTCTTGATAGTCTTTTTTAATGTTGTCGAATGTGAATCTATTATCATTTCTTTTCAAGAAATTTATTTACGCTTCATTTTGGACTCATTTTCCATAAAGAGTTTGTGAAAAAATGTCGCTATCCTCAAAATATAGCCCAGTAACGTTCCCATCAGGGGTTAAATTCAGGTGTTGCTACTGGTGTAGGGGCCTCCAGTTTGCCAACTCATATTAAAAGCATAGTTCACATATTCAGATTAGTGTTTATTATGTGTTAATCCATTTGGCGAATTTAAGATAATCTCTATCACTGGGATTTCAACTGGTGGTTTGTTAACAGGTAAGATTATATTCACATCTCCTGCTCCCACATCCTGCTTCATCCAATAGCCTTTAGGCGGTGCTATTTGGATCTCCGAGGCATCATGCAAAAACTGAATATATTTTATTTTTCCTTTCATGCCTTTTAGGGTGAAGTTTTGTAATGGGTAATCGAGCAAATGAACATAAAGTCTATTTGTTGTTGGATTATAGGTTAGCAATGAATTTTCGGGAATCTCAAATGTGCTTGGAGCCTGAGTACAACCATAAATGGATCTGCCGTTATATTTCATCCAGTCGCCTATTTCATTCAGTGCTTTCTCTGCTCGGTAGTCAATTGTACCTCTTCCTGTTGGTCCTACATTTAATAAAACATTCCCTCCTTTACTTACCGATTCGATCAGCATTACCAATAGTTGCTTGTTGTTTTTCCAGGTGAGTTCGTCCCGGTAATACCCCCACGAGCCACTGAATGTTTGACAGGTTTCCCAAGGAATTCTTTCTCCATTGTAGGTAGGCCATTCGCTGACTTTAAACTGTTCGGGAGTTGTGAAATCCCATCCTCCCCAATATTCTTTTAAATCGAGGCGATCATTTACAATGATCTCAGGTTGAAGTGTTCTGACAAGTTTTATGAGCTCGATTGCCCCCCAATCGTCTCGGTCTTTACCAAACTCACCTGGAAAAGAAAAATCCAACCACAAGATATCCACCTTACCATAATCTGTTAATATTTCCGTAACCTGATTCTTTAGATATTCTCGATATACCGACATATCACGGCCTTGGTTTAGCTTCTCGTACTCTTCTTGACTGCTTGCTCTTTGGGGATGGTAAGTATCAATGGTATAATGAGGATGATGCCAGTCAATGACCGAATAATAAAAACCAATTTTCAGTCCTTCTGCTCTAAATGCATCCACCCATTCCTTGAGGGCATCTTTACCGTAGGGCGTATTGGTGACTTTATAATCCGTAAATTCAGAGTCAAAAAGTGTAAAACCTTCATGGTGCTTCGTGGTGATTACTGCATATTTCATTCCAGCAGCTTCAGCCAATTTTGCCCATTCTTTTGGTTTGTATAGGTCTGGATTAAAATTTTCAAAATATTTTTGGTAGGTCTCGTTATCTGTTCTTTCATAATTTTTGACCCATTCATGTCGCCCGGCTAAGGAGTAAGTATCCCAGTGAATGAACATGCCAAAGCGGTCGTTAGTCCACCATGCTAGTCGTTCTTTTTTTCTTCTTCGGTTTCATCCCATATTTTTTTTGTTGGGCATTGGAATTATAACAAATAAGGAGCAGCGTACTGAGAACAACTATTTTTTCATTGCGATCGATTTTCATTAAGATAGGACTTTCTCGATTATCTTGCATGGGACTCCGCCAGCTAATCACTTATTATACTATAAAAACAGCTGCACCGTGTTAGCGTCCATTGTTATTTTTATTTTATCTGTGTTATTGTTGCGTTTATATGGGCTAAATGAATCACTAGAAGGGACTAATGACAGTAGATGGTGGGCGCGAGTGTGCACCGAGCCATCAAGGTGGATTTGCAAAAAAAGATATAGGGTGACCAAACCCTTCCTACGGGTACAACTTGTGAAGGGTTACCCATTCTTGTTTTGATGGAATAGTGTAAGGAAGTTTCGGCCTATTAGTAGCGAGTCCTACTCGTTTTGGATTTTAGTCGGGCTGCTTGGACGGGATCAATATTAAATGGGCACTAGTGGATTGGACAAACTGCATTTTAATGCAGTCAAGGTTGTTTTAGTGGTTTTTTATTTCAAGTATGGATTTAACTCGATATGTTTTCTTCTAACAATACAAAAGGTATTCAATTTTCCAGATCCCTTAAAAAAATTTCCATTGTTAAAGCTATAAAACTCATACCCAAATTGCTCAAGAAAACTTATATGTTCCTTCTTAATAGACTCGATTAAAATAATAGGAAGGTGAGCTTTAATAGTATCTATACCTCCTTTAAGTACTTCATATTCGTAACCTTGCACGTCAATTTTAATGAAATAAGGGTTAAGTTGAAAGTCATCGAGTTTTTGTATTTGACATTTTAACTTTTTTATAGTTAGTTTGCTTGCATCGTACAACCATAACCTTCCTTTTAACCAGTCTTTGGCCTCTTCAAGTTTATATGATGCTAATCCATCAAACATCCATTTTCGATAAAAAGGAATGTGTAAAGTGAGCTCACCATTTTCATTGCCTAAGCCAGTATTGTGAACTACAATGTTTTCATTTTTAATAAAATATTTTTTAAGTTTCTTATAAACTATAGGGTTAGGTTCGAATCCAATAACGTTAGTTTTTACCTTCGTCATTATGAGCATTGATAAAATAGCTTCTCCTCTGTTGGAACCAATATCAATATAACTTTGATTTGCATTTGGTTTAAATAGCTTTATTGCGTTAAAATCGTACTCATGAGGGGTATTCCTCAATTTCATAAAATAAAATTTTAGTCCAAATCTTACATCATGTAAATAAGGAAAAAGTGTTTGTATTGATCTTAAAATTTTTTTCAATTCTATTTTTTTACATTATTCTATTTTTTGTATACGCCTTGCTATGTAAATAAGTTACCAATTACACAGCAAAGATCTGAGTTTTTTAGTAGTATTTTTCTCATTGCTAAAAAACACAGATCTTTGCGCTGCAAAATACTTCGAAACGTTTCAAAACCATCGACATTGGGATTATGTGCCTACCTCATTGCACAAAACCAAAATGTAACTAAAGAAAAAATATTCATGTCGAGGAAGGCTACATAAGGTTCAGTCAAACACCTTAAGTAAACCTTTTTTCATTCTTGACCATTTCGTGGATGGTCTTGGCATTTGTAAATGCCTCGGCAGCCTACCTGTCTTGGCTTGTGGCTTTTTAATGTCTGTTATAAAGCTTTATTTTAGGGAAGGATGCCCAGAGGCTTCTCCTGTTAGTGGTATAAACTTAATATCAGAGTAGTAAACGGTAGTCGATTCAACAGACTCCCCTTTCATAAATGAAGGAATGATAGTGTTTGCCACGTCACTATCCCATTGTGCTTGCTCGTGTCCAGCATTTTCCACTTGAACATGTGCAGCATTAGTAAAGAATTTCATAATGCTTTCGGTTTGCTGTGCAGGCGTTCGACAATCAAGTTGTCCAGAGATAAATAGGGTGGGGATTTCTGTTTTTATGGGTATGGTTGGATCAAAGGAAAGATCTGTTTCAGGCCAGAGGTCTTTAACCGCTGAAAACGGAAAGTTCACTACATTTCCAAATATACTCTTGTTAGACTCTTTTTCAATCGTGGACCACCTTTGTGGACTGACTTTGGATGCTAACTGCTGGTTGATCCCTTGTCCGGGAAGTCCTAATACCAAGGTCATTCTTTTCTGGACAAACCAGGTAAGCATTGAGTAGTCTCCATTGTTAATAGAATGGAGTAACCTCGGGATTACTGGGATATCATAGGAATCGTCGATATCCAAGCGTAGAATTAGTGCTAAGCCAAACGCTCCGATGGACAGGTCTTCTTTCTTGAGGTTGAGCGGGTTTTTCACTGTTACCGTCACTGGGTTTTCTTTAACTTTCTGTAACGTTTTGTTTACCAGGCTGCTAAAGTCCTGTGCCGTCATATTCAAAGTTCCTTCTTGTTCTATCAACATGCCAATTTTCTTTACATGTTCATCTAGGTGACTTGGAAAATTGAACGACTGATTAGGAGCATCAGCTCCTACAAGAATAGCTCGCTCAATCTGGTTGGGGAAAAGCTCCATCACCGTCATTGCGATGTGTGAGCCGAAACTAAAACCGAATATGGTGTAGCGGTCGAATCCCAATGCAGACATCAGATCGTTCGCGTCCTTAGCGTGCTCCTCGATGTTATATCCTGAAATATCAATGTTTTTATCCTGGAATTTTCTTAGAGCCATTTTGGCTACTTCTTGATAGTGTTGGTTTGCGTTTTCTTCTGAAACAAAAAAGTCTTTCGGATAACCCTCTTTCCAGATATAAGTGAGTTCCTTGTCGCTGGCGCCTCGCCGATCAATAAATATAAAATCGGCAACCTTTAGGTATTCTATCCGGTCGTCAAGGAATTTAGGGTTATATGCCTCAGTGGTGCTAACTCCGCTACCTCCTTACAAGTAAATGACCGGTGTGGCAGGGTTTTTGGAAAGACTTTTTAGGTGCACATATTTCAACTTGATCTTTCTACTCGAAGGGTTCTTTCTGTTCTCCGGAACCTCTAGAAAACCCACCTGACCATCAATCTTGAGGCCACTGGAAGTCTTGAATTTTTTGGATTTAACATGCAATACATTTGCCTGACCAAAGCTGCTGTTGCCTGAAATAAGGATACTAAGTAGTACGATGAATAATTTTTTCATTTTTTGTTTTTTCCAAAAGTCCCTGATCATTGGAGAAAAAACAAAGTGGAAGCGTCTCAGATGGCGATATGAAACTTGTTTAGGACTGGGACTTGATGAAGTCAGAGGGTGTCATACCTGTTTCCTTCTTGAAGGCGCGATAAAAAGAAGCTTTCGAACTAAACCCAGCCTCTTGACTCAATCCCCAGATCGAGTACTTATCGCTTTCGGGTTCCAGCACGCGTTGCTTAAAAGCAGCGATGCGATGGTGGTTGATGAGGTCGTTAAAGTTTGTTTGAAGTGACTCATTGATCATAGTGGAAACACTGTTGATTGGCCAACCAAGTTTACCTGCCAGTTTGGCAACTGTGAGTTTGGGGTCTTTGTAAAGTTCGTCTTGCGTTAAGGCATTTATGAGTTCGTCTTTTTTTTCGTTGAGCTCATTCCTAGAGAATTTGAATCTTTTCACTTTATCCATGTAGTTGGTGATAACCTCTGCGTATTTCATGAGATACAAATAGCCGATGATAAATATCCACAGCGACATAATCACTCCAAGTGGAATGTACAGCCACTCGGAATTATCATCCAGTTTGGCTACAAAGCCTAAGGCAATAGGAATAGCAATTGTCAGAAATCCGATGATTAGTATCCAAGAAGTTACTAAAATAGCCAGCCACTTTCTTACGCGCACAAAGTCTTTTAAAACAGACTGCGTGTCCTTGGATTCCCTGTGTATGAGGGCGGTATAAATGGAAAACTGGATGATTGCTAGCCCTGACATGCTGAGCGAAATGGTTTGGATTAAGGGAATATTGGTATACACCCAGTCCATATTAGCTCTAGCATACCAAGCCAAAGTGGTGAAAAGGACGATATCCAATACCAGCACGGGGATGAAATGTAGGAGGTCTTTCTTCATGAACCTACGCATTGGATCTTTTACGTGAAGAATATGCAGGTAGGCTAACGGCCCGTAGGAATAACCAAACTCCATCGGGAAAGGAAACTTAGAATTGAAGGCATGAATCGATGATTCCAGCACCAAGTGGAGCAATGAAATGGAGAACAGGAAAATCAAGGTGGCGATGTAGCTGTTGGGTATGTTTCTATTTCTAAATATTAGAATGAAAACCGCCAGCAGCAGGCCCTGAAAAACCGCCAGTAAAAAGTAGAAGTTGCTCGAATCTAATGAGGTGTTGATCATCATTTTTAAAATAGTCGATTATGTAGCGTTAGCCCATACTCCATAACGTTTAGCATAACAAGCGTAGCCTATCGATAGATAGTTATGATTTATTATAAACTGTTCTGCGCCATCTTCATTACCAAATTATTATTGGTAGTTACAAGCTCTTAATTTTATTTTTTCTGGTAAAATAGGGTGAATATTATCGCTAATATAAAAGTTATACCTCTTAAACGCATTTGGACGTATTCCTTCTGATGCTGTTTCGTACATGGTAAATAAATACCAACCAAATTCATTAGTGAATGTAAAAGAATAGGTATCCACAAATTATAATTCCACTCAATACATAACCAAGTAGATCGTACTAACCTCATAAACGTGACTATAACTTTACCAATTAATTCAGTAATGTCTTGGCTTTAGTATAGGAGCCCGTGGCGAAGATTGATGCTCCATAATAATTGAATAAATGAATCAGATTTTTGTGTATTTAAAAGTCTTTTACAGTACCGAGCGATTCCGTGCAGCTATCGTGCTATTGTGCGCGTTGCTTTCATCGAGATGGTATTTTATCAATTACCTCATATGAGGCCCACGTTAGCTGATCGCTTAAATGTCATAGGGTAGCTGCAGCGTGGTAGAAATTGTTTTTATGTTATCCATGATTTTTGTTCGTTTATACGCACTTCTCGAATTGTCAGAACGATATAATAATGGCAGCTTGTGTGCGCGAAAGCCTACCGCTCGATAAACGCGGGTTGGCAAAAAGTAATACTAGGTAGCCAACCCTTCTGTGGGCACAAGGTGTGATGAGTCACCATAGCTTTTTTTAATGTAATAGTATAAGGAAGTTTTGGGCCATTCCTGATCGGGCTTAATTTAGTCGGGCTGTTCAGACGAGATCAATATTAAATGGACCCTAACGTTCAGACTATAAAAAGTAGCGGATTTTACGCGCAAGCTTTTCAATTTGGCACTCAAGTCAGTTTACGAAAATCGCTTTGAATTATGTGCTTAAACTGCTGTTTTTTATGTGCATTATTACCATCGGTTATTTTTTACTTAATGAATATTCTCTCCAAGTGTAGCTTTTATGTACAATCTTCCAAGTACTTCTATATTTGAGCAACAGAAAATAATCTGTAAAAATTCGCCAATTAGGGATTACTATTTCAGCTTTGGCTATGGCAGCATTGTTTTCGTAATCAATAGAAATTATTCGTCCAACCCGATTGCTTTTTTCTCCTTTTTTGATTTTTCCGATATAGTCCCTACCGCTCCAAGTTCTAAGACTATCTTTTGGGGTTATGGAATATAGGTTGAAGTCAGGATGAAAAGCTTTTTTTAGTTTTTCGGGTTCACCATTTGCCGTGCCTTCAATGTATAGCATTACAGTTTCTGAAATTTGTTGAATTTCGGATTGACTATGTTCTTGAGAATTAGCTGTATATACAGCAAAAAGTAAAAATATTGATAGAGTTAATTTTTCCATTTTGAACGTATTTATTTGGTTTTTAAAATTTCGACTACCTTTTTTGCTACGGACGTTGTAGCCGATGGGTCTTGACCAGTAACAAAGTTTCCGTCTATTACATAAAAGTTATCTCTTGGTTTTTCAGTGTATAGAAAGGTTCCGTTATTTCCTTGAATTTTTTCCTCAATTGAAAAAGGGAATGTTCTGTAATATTCAGCTTCTATATTCTCAAACAAGTCAGGATAACCACTTATTTTTCTGTTTTGGTAGAGTGAATTACCTTGTTGATCTTTTAGGTTTACAATTCCAGCAGTTCCGTGACAAACTGTCGAGATAATTCCATTTTGACTATAAATCTGTTCCGCAATTTTTATTATATCCTTGTTTTCTGAAACGCCGAACATTGCAGCACCCCCACCACTATAATATATTGCAGCGTAATCTTTAGGATTAATTTCACTCGGCTTTTTAGTTGTTTCAAGAACATCCATAAATTCGTTATCGTATAAATATTTTTTTTGGATAGAATCAGATGTAGAAATGTAACCTATCGGGATTGCCCCACCTTTTGGACTAATAAAATCTACTGAAAAGCCATGCTTTACAAAAACATCATAAGCTAAAACTATCTCAGAGAAGTGATTGGAAGCATTGATATCGGTATTCCCGTATGTATGTTGGTTTGAAGTTACAATTAAGATGCGTTGTTTGCTTTCTTCTTGTGCGCAGTTGGCTAATAACAAAAAGGCAAAGAGATAAAATATGATTTTTTGCATTTTCTGATGTTTGAAACAAAAATGCAAAACCAAATTGGGAAGTGTATACGGAATGATAATACAGTAGTTCGGATTTATAAAATCGAACTAAAAACCGATGTTCTTTTGGTATTCGGAAGGGGTTTGTTCAGTAAATTTTTTGAAAGCCGTAAAAAAGGTTGATTTTGAGTTAAAACCGCTTTCGTAACCAATGCTTTCAATGGTTAAGTTCGTCTTTGTCCGCAAAAATTCTTTGGCTTTTTCTACTCTTAGTTCGTTGATAAACGTTGAAAACGATTTATTCAATCTATCATTCATATATTGAGATAAAATATGTTTTGGCACATTCAATTCCTTAGCCATTTTTGCGAGGTTGATGTTTGGGTCGAGAAACAATTCCCTATCAACAGTTTTTAATAAACCTGTTTCTATTTTTGTCAATGTATATTCTTCAATATCTTTATTTTGGTACTTCTCCTTTTCTTCAAAAAATGTAGTCTGCTTGTTATTCTTAAAGATTATGAGTAAAACAATTAAATAAAGTACAAATGAAAATGATAATGCTCCAACAATGTATGAAGTGTACGCACCAATATTGTACGCCAGCCAAATAAATGATACTCCAAAATAGACGCTCAATAACCAGAAGTCAATATTTTTTAAGCGCTCTTTAGGTTTTATCTTTTGAATAATTGACTTAACAAATCGGAATGATATTATAATATAAACAAGCCATTGAAAATAAATACCTTTTACGATCCATTTGCTCCAAACGGTTCGGTGTTCTACATAAGGGTAAAAAATTCCGAGAGCCGTTATCCCAATCAAGAATGGTATAATATGAATTTTCCAATCTATTTTTTTCTTGGTTGTAATGGTTTTTAGATAAAGGAATAAAAAAGGTCCTATCAGGATACAAGCTGAAAGGCCAATTTGAATGAAGATATTTGATAATTGTGGATTAAAATAGAAGAAAACTGATTTTATAATTCGAATACTCAACATAAAAAGTAACAGAGCCAGGAAGTAATTGGAGAATTTTTTCTTCTTTGCTATTATTGCAAAATACAATGAAAGCAGGGTGCTATTAAAAGCACCTAATGCACTAAAGAAAAAGATTATCTGATCTTCAAAATTCACAAACTTGGATTTACTTTCTAACGTTTTTCATAATTGATGAAAACTATTGTATACAAGCAGTAGTGGTTAAAACTGCGTTTCCTTTTCAGGAAGTGGTATACCTAAATGTAAAAATCACGACTTAGGTTGACAACTTTTTTAACTAGCTTGTCAAACTAAAATCGAACTTTCTGATGTTTGTAGTAAAAAGAAAGTATTTACTTATGCTCAATTGACCGGTAATCTTTCTAAGGCTTGTTGTCATTTTGGAATCTCAAGGGATACTTATTGTCAGTGGAAAAGAGCTTATGAAAAATTAGGGATACAGGACTTATTAATAGTAAGCCTTCCCCAGAAAATCCTAAGCTCAGAACTCCAAAGCCCGTTAGATAAAAGATCCTACACTTAAGAAAGACTTACAACTTAGGTCAGAGCATCGCATTAAATGGTATTTGGAAAGGTATCATGATATTCAGGTTTCAGAAGGTGCCGTCTATAATGACTTAAAGCGAAACGACTTAAATTGCCTGCCTCAGAATAAACGTAAAAGAGCTCTCCAAGCCTTCAAAAGATATGAGAAAAAAGTACCTAGCCATCGCATGCAAATAGATGTTAAGTTTTTGATCTTTATTGATAAAGATGGTAGTAAAATCAAGCTTTTCAATATACGGCTATTCATGATGCAACTAGAGCTAAGGCACTGAAAATATATACCAAGCATACCCAAGCAAATGCCATTAAGTTTGCAGACTTTGTCATGGATCAATTCCCCTTTCAGATCCACACTATTCAAACAGATAATAGCCATGAATTTCAAGCAAAGTTTCACTGGTATTGTGAAGATTTAGGTATCCGTCATATTTATATAAAACCAAGCACTCTACGCCTCAATGGAAAGATAGAACACTCCCATTTGACTGACAAAACAGTGTTTTATAAGTTAATCGAATATCCCGGCGATATAGATATTATGAAAAAACTCAAGGAGTGGGAGGTTTTTTATAACTGTCATCGACCGCATTCTGTTCTTAAGGGTAAAACGCCGTTAGAAATCCTAAGAAGCAAACTATTATAATTTTTTCCGACTCGGCTCCTCAGAAAAAAGAGGGAGCTCGGTCGGAAAAAATTTATCTTTGAAACACGTCAACCATAGTTATGATTCACATATCGTATCCCACCGAAAGGTGACTGTCTCGTTGTTAAGTACACTAATCCTTTTTGCAGTGGTGAATTGTCCGAAGATGGGGGAATCTTCACTCGCTTCACTTTGCATAAGCTATAGTGTTCTTTTAAAGGCTGGATTCATTTACGTCAAATTAGTTGATGTTTATTTACAATTGTAGCCGTTGATAACGGCAGAAGTAAAAATACTATTTCTACGTATTGTTCCTTTTATATTGGTCTTCTCAAACCCCAAAAACGATTTCTTATTCTTCTGGACCGCTTTTATTTTCCTTTATGGATTAAGGGTTATTACTTTTCAACCATTCTCTAGGATTAATTACTTCGAAGTAAGGGTTTGCATCAAATAGGTTTTTGATAATTGGAATATGATCTGCCCCCATAAGAAGAAATATAGCATCCTCTTTGTAATCCAATTGGCATATCATTTTGGTATAAATCATTATGTTTCTACGGTACCAATCTGCTGTAAGTTCTGCTCCAATTAGGGTATCATCATCATCATAATTATAAAAATCTGTACTCCCAATCTGTGGATAATTAGCAATGTAATGTGCATGAGATGTTTGCATTACTTGTTCACTATTTATCCATTGAATGTATTCGAGTAAAGTCGAATTTTGCATAACCGAGTCTTCGTTTACTATGTTATCATATCTTTTGACCGTTCCAATTCGCTTTGCTTCTAAAATATCCATTTGATCGTTTTTGGCAGCATAGTCTCTTGCTTGTCTATAGTATTTTCCATACTGACCAGGGTTGTCGCATTGATAAACCTTTTTGTGCCCTAATTCTTTTGCTACTCTAAAGCCAATTTGGTACATCTCACCTTTTGGTTTTAATTCTCTGCCTTTTGTATAAGCCTGAAATAAGCTATCAATCTTGCTCTTAAATTCAAATTCTGGTTGACGCTCCACAAAAATCTTATCTGGATTTTGCTTTTGTATAATATCACAAAGTTCTTTAATGCTTTCCTGATGCTTTTGTTCTTTTACATTATAATCATCATCAGTTTGAGCAAAGTGGAATGTGCCAAGTAGATAAACTTTAATTTTTTTATCGATGGGTTCTTCGTGCGGGTAACTTTTTGTAGATGTTTGACCATTTGAAGCTAAAGCAAATAATATGTAAACTAAAACAATAGGGTATTTCATGATTATACTTTTTTGTAAATAATTATTTGTTACAAACTGCAGATAGAAGTGGTTTCGTAAAAAAAGACTCTGTGTTCTTACTTACTTAATATATAAATTGAATTTTGTTCCAGAGGTTAGCTAATAGTTTGTTCTTCTTCATAAAAAATATTTGTATTGTTCATTTCATCAACGTAAAAATCTGGTTATTACAAAACATGGCAATGATAAACCATTCAGCAGAACAGTGATTATCATAGATCACTGTTCGAATATTTAAGGACTAGTGAAAAGGGAAAAAGTTGCATATAAATTATCGCAACAATAATTCCTAACAAGTGTAGTCTCATATTACTTTACATAAAGGCCTAAAGTTATGGTCTCAGCCTAAATTGAATTTAGTATTTTGTATGTCTTTGATAAAAAGTGGAATAGAAGAGCTTTCATTAGGCAGATTTGCTTGCTTATTTGTCCAAAGTAAACCGGCAGTATGAGTCAGTAAATGCTTAATTGTAATTTTACCATAGCCTTTACCTTTTCGTATAAATTCGGTATGATTCCAACCAGTTTATAGTCCAAAGAAAGTCTATCTGTTCTACAAGTTGCATTACGGCAGTTGCTGTGAAAGCTCTGGTAATTGAGACCATTTCTAACGTTGAACCATACGTAACTGGAAATCCGTCTTTGTTCGAGGTACTACCGTAATTAACCGTACAACCCTCGGTATCATCAATAATGCCAATAGACATTGTGGTAACTGGATATTTTCTGTTTATGGAATTACAATAGAGGTGGTTTTGAACTTTAGTTCATTTACAGGTTTTTTTAGCAAAACCGGTTAAAGACAATCAAAATAAATTGCAGAATATTTGTTTTGTCATTAATTGGTCTTTCTAATTTGTTATACCGCCCAGATATAGCCCGTGCTTCAAAACTTTTAAATTTGAGTAATATCTCCTGCTTGCGTTTCACAGTTGGAAAACTCAGGTGAGGCATGTAATACATCTCTTGTTATGCAGAGTTCTAAAGATTTGCATGGCGTTCCTCAACGCGTTTACAACAAGGCACCTGCAAACACCTACTTAGCCGGCACGGCTAGGTGTCGGTCAAAGTATTCGATTATCTTGCCAAACAGATAGCGATTGTAATTCTGCTCACGGCTCCATCCATGCGTCGCACCAGGTGCAAACGCAAAGTCGAAGTCCTTGCCCTGTTTAATCAATTCTTCAGCTAGCACGGCCGTCGTCTTAAATGGTACCACATGGTCCTGGATACCATGGATAAACAGGAGTTTATCCTCCAAGTTCGCTGCATAGTTGAGTGCTTTTCTTTCGAATATCCCGGGGTGTGTCTGAGGGCGACGAACAATCGCGACGTCGTCGGTGCCAAAGAACACCGGGTCAACAGCCGCCGCTGCAGCAACACCCACCTGGAATAAACCCGGCTTCATCAACAGCGAATAAACGGAGAGAGTACCACCGTAACTGCTTCCCCAGATCCCAATGCGATCGGGATCGACATAATCCAGTGACTCCATGTAGTTAACGGCACTCGCATAATCTTCAATGTCCTGGTCGGCAAAGCCCAGCAGGAAAGCTTCACGGAATGCTCGGCCATAACCGTTGCTACCACGCGAATCCACCTGCACAATAATATATCCCTTCTTAGCTAACAGCTGCTGTACGAGGCTATAGTTACCGGCCCAGCGGTTCCTGGCTGTATTCGAATACACGGGCCCAAATAATACTGGATACTTCTTACCGGGCTTCATGTTGGCGGGTTTTAGAATCCGGGCATGTAGCGTGTAGTCATCTACTTGACTGGGGAAACTAACATATTCGGCAGCAGCCCAAGTTCGCTCCGTAAAGGCGGGCAATGGCGAGTGGGTGAGACGCCTAGCTTCACCACCCTCGCTGCTGACCACATAAAGCTCTGGCGGAGATGTATCGCTACTGTGCCGGAACACTAAGTATCGGCCATCCGGCGAGGGATAGCCAACGTTCTGGCCAGAAAGACGCGTCACCTGCTCAGGATCACCTCCGGATAAATTTTGGCGATACACGTGTTGTTCGTAAGGATT
>JABSSK010000440.1 GCA_013214265.1 Saprospiraceae bacterium
CATGTCAGAATCGTCTTCAAGGATACGCTGTATGGTCTCCGTATCTGACTCCAATGAACCGGTCGGGTTAAACTCCTGATACTGTATGTTGAACTGCTGGCCCAGCAGTGCGTTGATTTCTGTTTTTACTAATTCCTTGAATTCATAGGTTCCACGGTCGCCATCAGAAATGATAGTGAGTTTGAGATCCTGCTGCGCCCACATAGCATTCGTCATGATCAGCCAGCAGGAAGCTATCAAAAGTTTTTTCATACTTATTCATTATATCCTTTTATCAGGAATGGGTCATTGATTCCGTTTCATGGGATAATTTGACGCCTAACTTTTTTAAGATAAAAGTGAGGAGTACAATCTGGGAATGGTAGGAATATTTTCTTTCGGTTCTCGAATATAAAATTTTATTGTTGAATGCCAAATGAAATTATAATGGGATTATCCACATTTTTTGGATCGTATCAATCTGACCTTTGAATTCATATCGAACTACCCGGTCTATAACATCGAGCCCCATTTGGGCCATATGGTCAAAATCATCCAACCCATCATTGGGAAAACCTCTACGAGTACGATGAATGTTAAACTGGTGAGAGAGGCTTCCGCCAAAAATAGATTCTACATAATCGATACCATAGATGAAACCTAACAAACCACCCCAAGTGGCGGTTGGATTATCCGAGTCCCAACCAGCAAGCGTCCCAATTTTTAAGGTTTCTTTTAAATCACCTTCCCCATAAAACAAGCTGACTAGACTAGCAGCGTAATTGATGCCGGCGGCGAAGCAGCCATTACAATGTAGGTTTTGCTCTGTAATATTGTAGCCATCTTGTTGTTGAACTTGATAGCGCCGGTATATAGAGTCCCTTGTTTCTTCCCACGTAAAATCCTGTTGGTACATGGCCCAAACAAAGTCGAACATCCGTGCTGGATATCCTTGTGGTTGTAAAAATTTTCTCGCTTCCAAGGCCAAGTTATGTACATACGATTTTACATCAGTCGGGTGAAGTTGGTATGCAGCGAGGGCATGCATGATTACATAAAAGCGAGCAATTTCTTCTGCTTCATGACGAGCTGTAGTTTGAATAGGTAATTTTGCTAGATCAAGAGCAATATCAGGACGTCCGGGTGCCAAAAGGCCAAACATTTCAGTTGTTAATTGGGCATCAATCATTTCAGTATGTTCATTCAAATCAGGGTTACTGGTATTCGGAGGCAGAACCCCTTCCAACATCAAATCAAATGCCCGTTGGTTGGAAACCCAAAGGAAGTTTTCTTCTTTTTCATGAATGTGAGCTAACCATCCCGCTCTAATTTGAGCACCATTGAGGTGAGTCGTTCCAAGAGAATGCAAAAGGTAAAGGTACATATATTCAATATCCGTATCATCATCTGCACCCCATATCTGGCTAGTGTCTCGCAAAACAAAATCAAAGGTTGGGGAAAGGTCACTAGCAACACCCTCACTCCAAATATTTGGTTGATCCGGGGTGCCCCAGTCTTCACGGGTATAAAACGCCCCCGTTTTGATGGGGCCTACATTGCCAATCTTATCCATTTCGGTAACTAATCCCGTCCAATTACCAATACACTGCCCTAACCAAAAACCCTGTAGCTTTTTGTGATAAGCATCCTTATCCAGACGAAGTTCGGTAGGTTTCTCTTTTTCATTGACATGACAAGCACCCACTATAAAGAGGGTTGAGATTAGGAACAATACGGTTGTTTTTTTCTTGATTCGCATACGCTAATATTTTATATCTCAACTTAAGCATTGCAGTTATACAAATGACTATTGAAGGTTACGCCCTTTGGGGTTTTACGAGGTGGGCAGACCTGCTTTTGCAGAATAGTAGAACCGTGATTATTACATTATGAGTAATAGTCGTTTTTATCTATTGCGATTAGGATGCCGATGGGTAAGGTACTATTTCTCCCGTTTGTTTGTCTGAGGGCATTTGTGCATTTACTTGTATTAGAAAATCGTGTAATGCCATAGTCAGGGTATTTTTGGTCTGAATTTCTTGTGCTTCCAAATTATTTAATTCACCAATATCTTGCGTAAGGTTAAATAATGCATAGGATTGGTCATCGTGCCAGTAGATTAATTTCCAAGGCCCTCTGCGTATAGCGCTATATGGTCGTATGCCAGGGCCAGATGGGCCCCAGAAGTTGGGATAGTGCCAGATCAAATCCCGCTCTTGGAGTTCATTTTTTTGCGTAAGCACAGGTAATAAACTGATGCCATCCACGATTTGGGGTACGGATAATTTAGGTTCTCCGGCTATTTCCAAAATAGTAGGAAAGAAATCTTCGATAATTACGGGTGAATGGTTCTTGCTACCGGCTTCAATCATACCGGGCCAACTGACGAGCATTGGTTCTCGGATCCCTCCTTCAAAAGCCGATCCTTTCCCACTTTGTAAAGGGGCATTATGGGTGTGTCGGGTACCACTCCGAGCAACAGCACTAAGGCCACCGTTATCAGACATAAACATGATCACAGTCTGATCTGTAAGTTGATTTTCATCCAGGTAATCTAGGATGTCTCCCAGGCTTTTATCCATACCTTCCACCATGGAAGCGTAACGAGCTTCAATGGTATCAATCCCTTGGTCAAGGTAAGATTGGAAAAAACGACTGTCCGCTTCAATAGGGGTATGAACCGTATAATGTGACATATACAAAAAGAAGGGATTAGACTGGTTGTGCACAGAATCAAGAATGTGCAGTGCTTCGCGGGTTAGCACTTCAGTCAGATTGATGTCTTGCCCGTGATACGCGGCCAAACCAGGTACACTCCATGGCTCACGTGGGGAACCATCTGGATTATTCCCAAAATTTTTGGTTCCCTGATAGCTTCCTGGAGCGCCAGCTGCGTGGCCTGCAATATTGAAATCAAATCCGCAGTTTAGGGGGTTGGCGCAAGGGGTATTCATAGCGGCTAGATGTGCTTTTCCGACATGAATGGTGTTGTATCCTACTTCTTTTAAAGCTTGTGGTAGGGTTTTTGCGAATACCGATTTAGGTATGGTGTCTATAACGGATAATCCGTTGACGTTCCAATCGGGCGCTTTTAGGGTGGGGTGGTTACCATCGGTAGGGATTTTCTTACGGAGTGTCCAGTTGGTAACGCGATGACGTGCAGCATTCATTCCTGTCATCAGGCTTATGCGGCTAGGCGAACAAACACTAGTGGCATAAGCTTGCGTAAATTGCATACCCATTTGAGCCATTCGTTCCATATTGGGGGTACGGTACTTCTTATTGAGTGGCGTGGGTTGATCATGGAAGGGTAAGGAAGTGTCTTGCCAACCCATATCATCAACTAGAAATACAATGATATTAGGTGGGGGTACGGATTTCTGCGGCGGCAAACAACCAAAAAGGCAGGTCAAGAGGCCAATTGATGTCAATATTTAAAGCATACTTATAAAAGTTTTTCCTGCTTCTGCGCTCCTGAGCTCCTCACTTATGTGTGGAGCTCAGGAGCGCAGAAGCTCTCATGACCAAAACAAATCCAAAATCGCATTCCCCCACAAAAGTTTCGTAAAGTAATAAGGCGCTAGCACCAGAAATGCACACGTGAGAAATAAAGCTAAATTACTAAACCAAATCAAGACTCTGGATTGAATTAAAGCCTTTTTTCGAATGAAAATCTCAGCCACTAGCATGTTGGGTAAGTAAAACCAAAAGTCCATAAAATAG
>JABSSK010000441.1 GCA_013214265.1 Saprospiraceae bacterium
TTGCTTCAGACAAACCTTCGGTACACAAGTGCCGCAGTTGCTGATGCAGGATTCTTTTTTACTGAAGTGGACTGGTCCAATAATGGTCTCATAGCTGCCAGAATGCAAACTGCGGATAGGTACGTGTCCAAAATTGTTCTGTACCAAGAAAATGGCAGTTTAATCGACACGTTACTGGACAGCGAAGATCGCCAAAGGTGGATAGGAGGTCCAGTACTTTCAGAAGAAGGTGATTTTGTATATTTTTCTGAAGATCGTGAGGAAGAACAGTTTCCGGACGAGCGTCCGCGAAGGTCTTGGCTTCTCAGAATTGACCTGAATACGGGTTCTATCGAACAGGTTAATGAGGAGGTAATTGGTCCTAATACCAGTGACTTCATGCCTACGC
Source organism: Saprospiraceae bacterium (assembly GCA_013214265.1). Lineage (GTDB taxonomy): Bacteria > Bacteroidota > Bacteroidia > Chitinophagales > Saprospiraceae > DT-110. Next base: position 389 of record JABSSK010000441.1, read on the forward strand.
TACCTCCTGGTGGCGAACTAATTATGTTTGAAAATAGGGTGAGTAATAATGCTAGGTTGGGTGACTTGTACATCATGGAAGTTCAGTCAAATAGAGTGGAAGATACGCGCAAGGTTGTGTTTAGGAATGCGAGTATGCCAGATTGGCAATAAACAAAAATATTTCATATGCGTGTTATGTGCATATAGAATGGCAGGATTATGCGCTTCGGATTGCTTAACTTGCAGTTGTTAACACATATGAAAAAAATCTTTATTTACAGCGTAAGTCTACCAAACCTTTATTAAAGGTTTATTACTTATCTTAATAGCACTTTTTAAACATCAGCTGAACGAGCTTAAATGAAAGTGAAAAAAATTACTTCCATATATAATGGACGTAGTTAGATTAACAGCGTTCTATTTTTTTAAAGGGGGAATGAAAAGGAAGGTCGATTCGTTAACGAATCGGCCTTCTCTTATTTTAATTCGTATGATTAGTTTGGTCAGTTGATTGTTGGGTTGGATTGTTTGGCTTTTGGAAAAATTGAGGGATCATCAAGAATAAGCCTAACATAATCGACATATCGGCCACATTAAAGATTCCGGTCCGTAACCCATCAAATCCCATGTTTAAGAAATCCACTACGCTGCCTTGCATAATGCGGTCAAAGACATTGCTCGCACCACCAGCTAGAATGAAGGAAAAGGCGATCATTTGCTTCCTATTCATATCAGAAGCAAACAAGATGAGATATAATACATATAACAGGACAAGAATTGGCAATATGGTAAGTATCCAATATCGAAGTTGATCGGATAATCCTGAACCCATACTTAAAAAGGCACCTGTATTCTCCGCATAAACTAGCCTGAAGAAGTCATTCAAATAGGATTGTGCGCCTTCACCTTTTAATTCGCGTACAGCCCATACTTTAGTAAAGCGATCGAGGGTAACAGAAACGATCAATATAGTCAGGAAGGCAGGTAATCTATTTGTTTTCATACTTTTCAATTATTTTTGGGCAAAACTACAAGGTTTATTGCTACCAAATAGTATACTTAATGCACAATTGTTGAGATTGTAGTGTTAGGTTAAAATTGTTTGCTTATTTTTTGGTTCAACTCGAATTAGATTATTGATTAAGTATAGTCTGTATGAAACCGGTATTTACAAATGATGCCATTGTTTTTGGATTATTAATTTGCACATTGGCATTGGTATTCATTACGTCTCACAGTGATCGCCCTTTTTTTAAGCGGTTTTATCGTTATGTACCGGCTTTATTGCTTTGTTATTTTTTACCCGCTTTTCTGCATTGGCCTTTAGGATTAATTTCGGGTGAGGAATCACGGTTGTACTTTGTTGCTTCTAGGTATCTGCTGCCTGCATCCTTAATCCTTTTGTGTATTAGCATTGATTTTAAGGGTATACTTAGCTTGGGACCCAAGGCCTTAATTATGTTTGGTGCGGCAACTATGGGTATCGTTTTAGGTGGTCCTGTAGCGGTTTTATTGGTTACGGTAGTTGCGCCGGGGCTGATTCCGGTGACTCCAGAAGAGTTATGGAGGGGGTTATCGACTATTGCTGGTAGTTGGATTGGAGGAGGAGCTAATCAGACGGCAATGAAGGAAATTTTTGAGGTTGATGATGATTTGTTTGCTTCAATGATAGTTGTGGATATTGTAGTTGCTAACATCTGGTTAGGATTCCTTTTATATGGAGCAGGAATATCCCAACGTATTGATAGGTGGTTGCAGGCCGATAGTTCATCTATATTAAATTTGCAAAAACGGGTAGAAGATTACCAGAAGCGAGTGGCTAAGATTCCAACTACTACCGAAACCTTTATTCTTTTGATGGTTGCATTTGGTGGTACAGGGTTAGCGCATTTTGGAGCGGACCTGATTACACCTTGGTTGGAAGGGTTCAGGGAAACGCTAGAACGCATACGTCTTGATTCTCTTTTATCGGGTTTCTTTTGGTTGATTGTCTTTGCAACGACTATTGGTCTTGGCTTATCGTTTACCAAAGCTCGAAAATTAGAAGGTGTGGGTGCTTCCCGGTGGGGGTCGGTGTTCATTTACATTTTGGTAGCTACTATTGGTATGCAGATGAACCTTGGAGAAGTATGGAAAAATTTAGGGCTATTTGCTGTAGGAATCGTGTGGATGATTATTCACGTTACGGTTCTGCTCATCGTTGCCAAGGTGATAAAAGCACCCTTCTTTTTTGTAGCTGTAGGTTCACAAGCTAATGTAGGCGGAGCTGCTTCCGCCCCCATTGTGGCATCTGCCTTTAGCCCAGCGTTGGCACCCGTTGGCGCGTTGATGGCCGTGCTGGGATATGCCCTTGGAACCTACATGGCATATGTTTGTGCACTTTTAATGCAGGCAGCAGCCCTTTAAGGCGTTTGAGTATAATAGTGATACAAGGTTTTTGCTGCAATTTTTCCTTGTGGAGTGTAATCTCTCTCTCGATAATCAGATCTGTTTGACTCGTAAGGGTACCATTTCCAAACAAAGCCACCACGCCATGATGGCTCATTCCAAAAAACTTTGAACAGGGCTTCATATGCATTAGCTTGTGCCTGTTGGTTTGGGTTTAAATCGGATCGCTTCTTTTCCAACTCCCATGTTCTATCTGCGCATTTGTCGACACTCATATAGCCAAATTCAGTAAATAGATATGGCCGCTTTAATCTTCTTGAAAAGATGTCCATCTTTTCCTTGTGTTTTTGCCACGCTTGTTCTAGCTCTCTGACCGTCGGTGTGGTTGTATTGGAGAGTGGATAGTAAGCATCGATCCCAATATAGTCGAGGGAGGACCAAAAGGTGATATGCTCCCACTCATCCCAGTTGGCTGCATAAGTTAATGGGCCATCGTATTTTGATTTGATTTCCTCAATGAGGTTGTTCCAATATGCAGGCCGTTTGATTGTGCTGATTTTTAATTCTGTACCTACACAAAATAAATCAACATCTAGGCTGTCCGCTACTTGGGCCATTTGTAAAATATATGTACGGTAGCTATTCTCCCAGGCTCGCCAATCGGATGCTAAATGAAAGTCAATATTACCCGGCCATGACCCTGGAACATAACCTTCAGGTTATTAGTTTTAGCCCTTTTGATTGTTTCAATCACACCAGCAGTGCGCTCACCCCACCATTGACGATTCGTATTAAAATATACCTCGGGCTCATCTAAACGGGCGAACCCGTAAGGGATTACGGCAATCCAGTTAGCGCCCGATTGAACAACCTCACTCATGGCTTCAGTAGAGAATGGCTGAGGAGGGGCAACAAAACTCAGGCCATCTATGATTTCTAATGG
>JABSSK010000442.1 GCA_013214265.1 Saprospiraceae bacterium
AACAAGGATTCAATTTCATACCGAATCTAACCCATCAAGGGAATACCTTCTTCTATATACAAGGAGCTACATCCCCTAACATGGATGATCTAGTAGGTTCCATGTTTATTACCAAAATAGATGTTAAACAGGTTGAAGAAACCCCCTACGACGGTATCGATAACGACTGTAATCCAGCCACTTTAGACGATGATTTAGATCAAGATGGATTTCTAATAGCTGATGATTGCGATGACAATAACGCAAATATCAATCCCGAAGCCGTTGACATTGCCAATAACGGTATCGATGAAGATTGTGATGGTAAAGACTCGGTAATTACCTCACTTTATGAAACAGAAGAAGGATCCATAAGAATCTATCCTAATCCAACACACGATAACGTTTTCATCGATACGGACATATCTCATTATTCTATTGATATTTATGACCTCTCCGGAAAACTCCTGTATCGATCGCGTTTACATACAGCAAAAATTGACGTTAGCCATTTCAAGAAAGGGGTTTACCTTATCAAATTATTATTACAAAATGGCGAAATAATTACGCACAGAATAATTATTTCCTAGGATGAATAAGACTTATAATATGGCTTAATATTTATATCTAGATTAGTTCACAGTTTGATGTAGGATGACCGAAACTTTTTCGGTCATCCTATTTTTTTGGCAATAAAAACAAACTTAAATGGGTATAGATCTAAGCTTATCTGTCTATGACAACACCATTGAACGCCAGTACCTTTCAAGAAGTGTTAAAGAGGTATAATTTATAGTTCCTATTTGAAGATAAAATCATTTTTTAGCAAAAAAAAATGACACCTAATGAGCTTGGTGAAATTATATTTGATAAAAAAGTCGTCTCAATAAAAGACCAACTCATATTTATTAATTACAGAGTCAAGGTAATGAAAGGTAAACAAAGCTTAGGGATATAAATAGAATTCTTGATGAATATCTAATAATAAGTAATAAAGTATGTGGTATCGTAAACTAATAGAGTTACCGCCTGCCAGCACCCCTGATGATGATCAGATAAGCCACAAGCCTAGCACATTTTAATACTTCTTTTTTTTGTTTTCGCTTGAAGTATGTCATACCATGACTATCACCGCTATTAATTGGTGTCTGGGCTTAATTAAAAAACAGCTAAAAATAGAATGAAATGAAAAATCCGTTTTATGGAATGGTTATGTCACTGCTATTACTATTGCAGATGACGAGCATATCGGTTATGTAAGGCCAATCCCCAGGAAGGATGAACTACTAGGCTGTGATACGAACCAGCAGTAACGAAATAATAACCAATCAGTTAGTTGGCATGCGAATCAGCCTTTATCACTAAGATTCTGGCTTCTGACACTAACACCACCTTGATGCTTATAACCAGTTTTGATTAGGTTTTCAATAAAAAAAACATGAAACTAGCTAAATTATTTTGGTCTACAGGTTCATTACTGATTAATGTTGTGATAGGTTATTATGTTTATTTGCAGAGTATGGCGCCCCAAAATATTTCATAGCGCATTAAATATGTAAACGACAACTGGACGGCTCATGGAGGGATGTGGAAGGCTGAATTTCTTCTAATGGCCTTAATAACCATAGGTGCATTTTTCTTCGCACTGAACACCCGCAAGCTAAGTTGGGCCATCATATCCGTGGGGCAGCTAATTATTTTATTTACCTATCCAGTAATGCTCGGTGGCTACCGTAATACCCCTTTAGAGATTGCAGAAATGGCCAATGAGATAGCTACCGTAGTTTTCGTTTTTGGTAATTTGGTATTATTTGGAGGGCTGTTTTTGTTATTCTTGAAAGATAAATACCTTAAACCGTGGCTTCGAATCTTGGCCTATGCAATCTCAGGAGTTATGGCTATCGTTTTTTTGATTGTTTTTGCTGGCTTTACCACCTTGGAGTAGCTATTGATCATTGCACCCTTGGTGAATATACTATACCTCATCAATGCTTTTTATGGCTTAAAAATAAAGGTCCAACCTGAACAATAAGAAACGTATGCCCACAATGGCTATAAATCATGCCTGACTCTTGGCCATTTTTTCCTAACTTGAATTTATGATAAGGGTCTCGGTGTTGCCCTTGAGGGCAACACCGAGACCCTTATCATTCATCGGAGAAATAACCTCTGAAATGTAAAATTGAACTTTGAAAAGGTGAATATTAATATATAGAACACTAAAAAACCAAAATAATAATGTACTCCGATTTACCGCTGAAAACAAAACGGAACGGAGTGAAATATCAGAAAAAGAGAACTGAAAGTAAAAACTAAAAAATTCAACACGGAGAATAGAATAAAAATTCACTAGAACAACCTAAAAAATGAAAAAACAAACAGGGTATTTAATAATCGGATTTGGAATAGCCTCTATTCTAGCTGGTATTTATGAAGGCGTTCGAAGCCAAGAACCGATGGACTCTCTTAGTGGTGTTCTGATTGGAGTAGCTCTAATTGTAACGGTAATTATAGAACGAAATAAAAACAGCCAACCCGAATAGAAACAACGAAACAGCAACAATGGCTATAAGTTATGGCTTGTTCTTGTCTATGTATGAAAATTCTCGCATGTTTTCAGTTTGGTACGTACTTGTAAGGTTGATTACTAACCCACAATACTACGCTTATCCGAGACCGTTTTGTCCCATTTAACTAAATAATTATGAACAATAAACACCTGCTATTTTTCTTCCTATCCGTTATCATTTTTATATCCTCTTGTTCAAAAGATGATGATGGCTTATTCCCAGAAGCAGAACTAAGCGAATATGAAATTGAGGTTATCGACTATTTTAAGGATATCACGCTGGGATTTGAATTCGGAAATGCCAGTTCTATTACTAGAAAATGGGATTCCGAATTGAAAGTATTCATTGGTGGTGATCCCAGCAGTGATCTGTTGGCTGAATTCGAAAAAATTAGTAATGAAATCAATGCACTGGCAACAGACGGATTTAGGGTAACGCTTGTAAATGACTCTTTACAATCTAATTATTATATCTTTTTGGGATCAGGATCTGAATATGCAAAAATGTTTCCAAATGTAGCAAATTTAGTTGCTTCCAATTGGGGACTATTTTATGTATTCTGGAACGGTCAAAATCACTTTTATTCAGGCCACATGTATGTGGATATTATGCGAGCCAATCCAATAGAACAAAAACATCTTTTACGTGAAGAATTCACCCAATCCTTGGGGCTTGCTAAAGATTCCCCTCTATATTTGGAGAGTATTTTTCAATCAAATTGGACAACCACTACAGAATATGCTACAATCGATAAAGACTTGATTAGATTATTATATCACCCTGAAGTCAGTTCCGGTCTGAATGAATTACAGGTCGATCATGTTTTAAAACAAATTTTAATCCATGAATAAAAGTGCCTAACAAAAGGATAGTCCATGTGCCAGATAGCCCATAAATCGAAGATTATAATAATAAATGTGTAGCCTTACTCCATTTAGGACCAGCTTTAAAATGAAATCAAATATAAAATAATCATCATAGGATAGCCCCAGCTGGGGCCATCTTATGATGCTCCAAATAAGCTTTCGGACTCATTCGCCCTAAGGATTTATGTGGATGGTTGCGGTTGTAATTTCACCTCCAATCTTCTGCCAAAATACATACCTTTTCCAGATCCTCAAATAAATGAGCATCCAATACATCCTCCCT
>JABSSK010000443.1 GCA_013214265.1 Saprospiraceae bacterium
CAATTCATTCGCCGATACGGGTCTTAAGGAAAAGAACAGCACCAATTTAGTTGAATTATTTAAAGTTAAAGCACATGCCACAGAGCATATAAAGGGTATTGAAGCAAAACTGTTAGCGACTAATGATGCTGATCAAGAAGAATTATTGGTGGAACTAGCCCAGTCTTTATTGTATTACCAGGACAAGCATAACAAAGAATCGGATACAAAAGGGGCTACCTCAAAGAGTGTCAGGTTGCTCAGTGCAAATGGTACTAGTGGTAAAGTTTCAAAGGTTGCTCGTTCCAGAGGACCATATTCACCCAATATAATTTATTATAAAGCGTTAAATGCTTATAAAAAGGCGTCTAAATTATCGCTGAATAAAAACCGAATAAAGTACACTCGAGAGTTATCTGAATTAACAGTCAAGCTACAAAAAAAAAATGAACTTGTTCAAATTTTCGATGAACTATTACAACACGGAGAGGATGAAAAGGGCATTTATCTTGCGCATATTGACTATGCTGATGGGTTAGCTAAGTTCAAGGATAATACGGCTGAAATACAATATTTATCAGCCATTGATATGAGGACTACTGTGAATGGTGTGGAAGCTAATTTTCGTTATGCAAAATATCTTTTAGAAGTCGGTAAACTTAATGAGTCGTTGAGTATAATTAATAAGTTTACTTTTGAAGATAGAAAAATGTATGTGCATATTGCATTGTTAAGGCATAAAATGATGCATCTTTTGAAAATGGGTACAAGGGAGGTTGATGATGAAATAAATCAGTTGAGAACAACTTTGAGTAGCAGTCCATTTATTAGTTATTTACCAAAAGTTACAGGTTTAGTTAAAAACAAGTTTACTAATATACTAGGTTTACCAAAAGCATATGCATTCGCTTTTGTACATAATAATGAAGGTGATGATTCTAGAGGGGAATCTAAAAATATTTGGGTGTCTACGCCACCTGTAGGTAAGATAGGATTATCGTCATATTTAGTTAATTTAGCCGAGGTCATATACAATGAAGTAAGGGGAGAAGGGCAAAAGACAAGGTACGCCGTAGCATGGGCGATTCGAAATAGAGCTACAATAAACATGAATGGTTGCGATTATTATCCTGGAGCTGAAGGTCATCCGAATGTTAATGAGTGTAGAGGCGCAGCACCAATTTATAGAGACTCTGATTATTCTCATTTATATAGCATGTATAGTTGTGTTATTCATGGGGGAACTACAGATGTTGGTGCAGCCCATTCCCAAATGAATGACGCGCATATTGAAATTGAAAATTTAATATCGTCTGGAATTATATGGGAAATACTATATGTAATAAGAGGTTTGGTTCCCGATCCCACTGGACCTAAATTATTTTTAACAGGAGTGTATCCGGACACTAATTTTTTTACAGGTAATCCTCGTGGTGCGCAAGAATGGCGTAGGCAGAATTACTGTGCAGAAAAACATGAATGTAAAGCCAGATTGGGGAATGTAGGTGGAAACTTTTTAGATATTGGAAATATTTGTCCAAAAGATGATGGACATAGTACAGACATCTTTTTTTGGGGCCGGAACCCAGTTCCACTTACTTTAAATTTAGAATGATTTTAAAAAGCACCTAGTTGTTAGGATCAACGTTTGTATTAGATTCAACTTAATCTGACAATCGATTTGTTGCGTTGCGGGTTTTATTTTTTGATAAAGGTGCCGAATCTTAATCAATACAAAATGGTAAATTTTTTGTGAGCTTTCGAGACGATAGCGTGACTTAACAAATTACAACAAAACATCTGACTTAGACAAATTGTCTAGGTCATGTTGTGCTGTGGAAAATTTATATAAAGGCGCTTATTTAATAAAATTTGTTGAGTCAAACTATGCTCCCGTAAGTTCACCATAAGAAGGGGGATTTTTAATCTTGGCTCGTAATATTGAAGCACGAACTATATTCGCAATAATGGAAGACTGAGAAAATGCACGATATGGCGCATTAAGACAAAGAAACAGTTGTTCTAATTGAACTGCTTGGCGTGTCTTTTCCAGATAAATTAATAATGCATCACCAACATATTGAGGCAATGGTAGCCGTTCTTCTCTTCGGCTTTTGCCTGTAACATTTAATGTAGCTTCTGACCAATTAATATCAGCAATACGCAAATTGATAATATCCCCTGCACGTAATCCCAAACGAGCAAGTAGTAAAATAATAGCCCGATCACGTCTCCCTTGATGAGTAGCTATATCGCAGGAATTGATGACACGTTCAACATCATTTGAAGTGAAATAGCGTGGCATTGATGATAATTTCAATTGAGCAATGGTTGGTACTGCTTCATCTAAATAAGGGGAGCATAGACCTTCAATGACAAGGAACCGTAGATAACGTCGTAAAATAGAGACAATCTTCTTAAATTCACTGCAATTGCGTTTTTGTACGATCTCACTCACATATTACTTTGCGAACGAGCGATGCATCATACAGGCGGGGATCATCTCCTAGCGCAGGTAACAAAAGAGTAATATAACGCCTATAACCGATTAGTGATAGGCTTTAATCCGCATTGAGTTAAATGTTCAAAAAATAGAGTCAATTGTATCGGCTCCGCAGTTTTACAAAGCGTTGTTTTGGTATAAATGATATCGTTTTGGTAAAGATAATCTAGAAACGTTTGTGTTCGCTTCACATATTTTCTAGATAAAATGTGGTTATTATGGCTTCCTGGACAGTTGCAAGAGTGATTAGCGAAACTACTTACAATCCCGTGATTTATTTTATTAATTTTTATCTCTTTTTTTTGAAGCCTAGTGGCAAAGTGAGATGCAGAGTCAAAATAGGTTTGGATGGTCAGAGCAGTAAAACCTTTATCAGCAAGATGTTCAGTAAACATGAGTAAATATGGTTTTAAATACCCGGGATTTAATAAATAGTGTTCGTTTGAATTAATTTTGATTTGAGTTTTCATTACTATTCCTCTCTAATGAAACAAGCATTATGCTCGTATTAGTAAGAATAGTTATGCCCTGTCTTTATACTAATATAAAAATATAACCGTTTGTTATTAATGTGAAAATTATATATTCCAACTTATTGCAAGGCATAATAAATCACAGCACATAACAGCGGAAGTCCGCAGGAGCGATCCCTAATAATATTGGTGTTCTAGTGGTTAACTTGATCATGCTCGCATCTCTTTGATAAGGATAGCCAGCAGGGTTGGTGTTATTTTACCTGATAATTTTAATTGCTCGCCTTGGGGGAAAGATAATTCGAGTTTAACTTCGCCTTCTTCAACATCATTGATTTGGGGGCTCAGTGTTACGGGCAATTGAACAAAATCAATGGGCTCAATAAGTGATTGGTAGTCGTTATACCATTGCTTAAATTGACCACCACTGATCTTAAGCGCTTCAGTAATTCGACTTGAAGAATAATGACGGTATAGTAAAACTGCTTGCTTACGTAATGACTTAGGTGTTGCATTATTACGGCTAGAGCGGGTTTTACGCCATTGTTCAAGACGCAGTTGTTCGAAATTTACAAATCATGTCAGAATCAAGCCAACGTCTTGCGCAAGATATAAAAGATGAGTATCTAACTATCCCCTGGCGGGAAACTTCTGGTTTTTGTAATGTATTAGTACACGACTACTTGGGGTTAGATTTGGAGTGTTGTTCATGTCTTGCCTTTTGCTATTTAAGGAAGAAAG
>JABSSK010000444.1 GCA_013214265.1 Saprospiraceae bacterium
AGCTCCTCCAACTTTCCAAACAAAGATTCTCCCTTACCAATAGTTACTTGCCCGCTACCATCTTCCCGTAGAATAAGTCTGTGCAGTTCAGCAAAAACTTCCTCGCCTCGTTCTCCGATTGTAAAAACTAATCTCAAAGGAATTACAGATGACTTTATATTAGCCTTTTGTTGTTGGTCAAGCGAAAAAGAGTAAACCATTTCCTGAAGGGCTTTCTGGGCATTTACCTGGATCGTTCCCATTACTAGCCATAACAGTAATAACAAGTTTCTGATTTTCTGCCAGAGGATTTGATTCTTAAAATTAATCATCATAACGACTCTTATTTCTTGATATGAAAGCATCAAAATAGGGCCATATTGACTGAAGCGATGGGTCGTTACGCATGTCCCTAAGGGCCTTAATGGGATCAATTGAAAATTGATAAAAGTGTTCTAGACGCTTAGATTCAATCCCTCTATCACTCATATTTTGATAAATTGCTTCAAAAAAAATTTCCATACTTGAACGTTGATTTTCCAAAAAACGATCAAAAGCGTCTTCGTCTATTCCACTCAAATATGGATGTATCGAGGTGGCCGACGTATCCGAAGAAAGTTTGCTTTTCTCCTCTTGTAAATTGAGTGGTGTGGAGCGATCTCCTTCCAGCAGATAAGCTAATACGACATCCAGCCTTTGATTCAGGGAATCCATTTTTTGAGCCAATGCATTTCCCTGTAGGCCAACCGCAACATTCACGGTATGAATCAGTTGATGGTTACTATTTTCCCAGGAAATACCAACAATTTTTGGATAGTCTTCCCAAGCTAGTTGATTGAGTTTAACCGCTCTTCCCAGACCATCATTATTACCTGTTGGTATAATAATATCTCCAGCATCTACAGGGCCAACAATACGCACTGGTACCTGCCCTAACAAAGCAACAGGTACATATTTGGACCCTCTGCCAGATTGGGGCATATTGCCAAGAACCGCAGATTGATTCGTCAGCACCTTACAGGAATTTGCATTATCAGTACGCATGGATACAGTACCATCAAATTCACCAACGATAAGTCCTGGACGATGAATAAAGCTATCTGCTTTTGGAAGCCATTCACCAAAATCCGCCCCACCACTATCGTAGTTAACCCCCATATTTGAAAGGTTGTAGTCGTAGAAGAATTTTTCATCTACTATAAGTCCCGCAATGACCAGCGCAAGATCAGCTATGGATAGCACAATCCCTGAAGCTGCAGGACCAGAAGGTGTACCGAATAACGCCAATTGAATGCCCAATGCTACCTCTTGGGTTATTATCGCCGCTAAAGTAAAGTCAATCTGCGTTATCTTGAGCTTAGTTTTCCAATCATCATACCACTCAGAAGTGATTTGTGCCTCAACCCGACCATGGATGGTGCCTGTATTATCCGTAAATGTGATGAAGTTATTCTTGCGCGTTCCTGTATCATTTATTTTAATCCAGATTCCTTGTTCCTTTCCTTTTACAACTAAAGGATAGCTACTTTCTAATTTTTCATCATTCGTTAATTCTATCGCCTTAGCGCTGATTTTAGTTTGTCCAGAATTACTAATTCTTGCCCTTTCTACATTATTTGTTTTGAATACAATATCTCGATTATCTGTATTACCAAGATAATGAACGGGTGGGCGGGTACCATAGTTTCCAGAAGTCAACCAGTAAATACTGGGCCCTGGATCTGTGCGCAGAGTAGCGTCCATTGAAGGCGCTAAATTGCCGGCTTTCTCCGCAAAAAGGGCATAAGGTACTGCAAATAGCTGCGTTGAACTTTCCCAACGAAAAGGATTTCCGCTTTTGTCAATCCATGATGTATGTAACCATATTTCATTTGTTTCCCAAGGGACATCGGATAACTCGTTTTCCTGATCGTAACCCTGCCCGATAACCAAATCGTATCTTCCTTCTTTGGAGGTTTGGATTTGATGTACTTCCGTAAAAAGTGCATCAACTGGATCCGGACCAGCCGTTAGTATTACTTTCAAGAATAAATGAGCATCAGCAAGAATATCTCCTTTTTGATTAAACGCCATTCCCTGATACGGAAACCCTTGAGGTGTAACCTGTGCCTGTATATTTAATGAGGGCCCCACTAAAAAAAAGATAACGATATAATACCAATATGGAATGCTGAATAATGAAATTATTTTATACGTTTTCGACATCATAGAGCGTTATTTTAGATCAGACGAAACTTTTATGATTTGTATCGAATGAGCAGTTGACTCTTCTGGAATAATAATTTGCAGCCCATATACCCCAGCGGGTAAACTTGGTAACGATAAGCGCTCCCGAGCCACTACCTTTTGCCGAAAGGCTGACCAAACAACGCGGTTGAAAGAATCTTTTATCTGAATGCGAATATTCTTTTGCTGAATACCAAAAGGCAGTTGAATAGAGCATTCATTGGAAAATGGATTGGGGTATACTGATATCTTTGGTTCCTCGCTATCCGTAAATTTCGATATGCCAGGCCCGCTTGCAAAAACATCATATCCTATTGCCCAATCAATCGCATACGCTCTTTCAACTTCTACCTGCCCGGCGCCTGCTGATATGTAAGAGAATTGCCCAAATGCAATTACGGGGGATAAAATAAAAAGCAAAGGAATAATGGTAGTGTGAAGAACCCACAATACAAAACCTCTAGAGGAAGTAAATGATATCTTGAGATAACCTTCTATTCTCCTATCGATAAAAGATGTGATTCTTAAGGTCGTCATTTTTAAATATTATATTCCTAAATCAGAAAACTAAACGTAAACTACAATTATGTACATTAAAATTGATACCTATGGGGAATTAAAGAAGAGAATGAATACTGAAACTTGAGTAATGTATACTGGGTATGGGGCTAAACATAAAAAATCGAGTACATTTTCTTTATAGCATAGGTATTAAAAAAGTCGGGGAGAGTGCCTGCTGTAACCTGTCTCTAAATGTAGTCCTAATTTAGAAAATAAATCACAAACTTATTTGTTTTTTTTTGACTGTATAAAAGATCTGCTCATCGAACGCTTTGCATCTAAATACTCAATATTCTACCAGCCATTTCCCTTAACAGCTCACCACTAGGTTTTCCTGTAGAATGATAACCGACACCTTTACTTTTCATATCATATTCCGAAAGGATCTGTAAAACCTGTTCGGTTTTGGAGCGAGAAAACTGCCGTTGGGTGGAACGATATTCTTTTATGAACCAGTTGCTTCGAAGTCCTAATGTGGATAAGACTTCCTTTTCTGTAGCTTGACCCAAATAATGTAACATATACACTTTGGAGAAGTAATTGTAAAGCGCCCCCAGTACAACCGGAATTGGGTTCTTTTTGGGGTTTGCAATAAAGTAATTAATAATGCGAAACACCTTGGTCCTGTCTTTTAAGCCCAGTGCTTTTTGCAGCTCAAATACATTATACTCTTTGCTAATGCCAATATTTTCTTCAATACTGCGGTGAGTAACTTCTGATTTGGGTGGCAGATTAATAGCCAGTTTGTTGAGTTCATTAGCAATATTAGATAGGTTTGTACCCAGATATTCTGCCAATAAATTGGCAGCATTAGGTTTGATTGTAAGTTGTTTAGATCGAAGGTAATCTACAATCCAATCTGGGACCTGATTATCATACAGTTTTTTGGTCTCGAGTACAACAGCATGCTTCTTTATAGCTTTTCCAAA
>JABSSK010000445.1 GCA_013214265.1 Saprospiraceae bacterium
ATTAAGCCTATAAGTGGAATGGGTTCATTGATGGATTTACGGATAGAAATTACAAATCTGGATGCGGGCGAAGAAGACATTGCTATTGATAATATTCAGATTTGTGAGGGAACAAGTCCAACACCCCCTTCTGATATTGATCTGCAGGTAGAGCTGGTTTCGCCAGATACTTGTGCCGGTAGTTTTGGCATTTCTGAAATGGTTACTTTTCGAATAACTAATGTTGGTAATACAAGTTTTGATGGTTCATATACATACCGAGTTAATTATGGTGGAGCTCAAGTTGAAAGTGCAACGAATATGTTGAATCTGTCGCAAGGAGCCAGTGAAACTATCACAACAACTGGGATGTTTGACCTTTCTGCTGAACAAGTATTATCCGTTGAAATAGAAGTAGTTGATGCAACTGATGTGGATGATTCAAATAATAGTTTTATAATTGATTTATCTTCTGTTTGTCCTCAACCGGAACTACTAATAACGGAGGTAATGTATAACCCACGTTCTTCCGAAGATGATTGGGAATGGGTGGAGGTATACAATTCAGGGATATTACCAATTAGCGTGGATGGTTACGTTTTGGATGATGGAAATAGCTCCTATCACAGCACAGCAAACGTAGGTGCTGGCATTGTTGGACCTGGGCAAACGGCCGTCTTATACAATGCAGACGATCTTGATGCCGATGATTTTGTATCTGCTTGGGGCGCACGAATTAATCTGATTCCAGTGACCGGTTGGTCCCGTTTATCTTTGAATAATTCGGGGGATATTTTAGCATTATGGTCTTCTTTTTCTGATTATGATGGTGACGAAGGTGCAAGAAATAATGCAATTGCTATCGTTGATTTTGACGATAGTGCACCTTGGCCAATAGATGATGGCTCTAGTTCCATTTATTTGACTGATCTGACGGCCATAGATCCTTATGATGGCTCTAATTGGTCACTGAGTGCCGTTGGTGCAGCCACACCTGCGGGTGGAGCGGCGTACATGTCGCGCGCGGAGAGTACTTCCAATGGGGGAGAGGACATAGGGTCTCCCGGTGGGGAGTTTGTCTTTCCAGGCGAGTTATTATTGTCAGAAATTGCTGTGACACCATCCGATGGAGAATTCATTGAAATCTATAACCCGAATGACTTTGCTGTAGATTTAGAGGATATTTATTTGACCGATGCCACCAATGTAGGTATAGGTAATTTTTACTACAATTTACCTACTGGGTTAAATGTGGGCGGAGGTAGTTCGTTTGATTTTCTGGCTCGCTTTCCCGAAGGAGCAAAAATTGAACCTGGTGAATACCAGACCATTAGCATACACGGCAGTGGTGAATTTTTCAGTGAATATGGTACAAATCCTACTTACGAATTATTCGAAGATAATGGAAGTTCAGATGCCATTCCAGATATGAGGGAGGCTATCCCAGGTTCAATTAATAATCAGGGTGGCTTGACTAATTCCGGCGAAGTAGTGATTCTGTTCTACTGGGATGGGAAAGCGGATTTAGTCAAAGACTTGGACTATGTCGTTTGGGGAGATAAAGCGGAGGCTATTGATAAAACAGGCATTTCCATTGATGGCCCAGATATGGATATGGATCCTTCCGCTTATCAGGATGAAACAACAATTGCCGAACAAATTCCGATCCGTATGAGTCCGCATAGCTCTTCAAGTAGCTGGCAACGTTCTCGCCTAGATGAATTTTTTGAAATTCAAACCAATGGTAATGGTTTTGATGAAGATGATGAGACTTCAGAAGACCAACGTAGCAACTGGTGTACGGATACACCTACACCGAATGCGGCTAGTGTTTGTGTACCAGCTACTATTGCGTGTGGTAGTGCAACACATTTTATTCATGATATACAAGGGGATGGAAGCACAACACCACTAGACGGTGAAATTGTCAAAGTACGTGCTATTGTCGTTGGTGATTTTCAAGGAAATGATTTCCTAGATGGGTTTTATATTCAGGAAGAGGACGCCGATACGGATGTTGATGATTTGACATCTGAAGGTATCTTCGTTTATGAAGGAAACCATTCTTTTGCAGATGTTACAGTTGGAGATGAGGTATTTATTTTAGGTGTAGCCGGAGAATTTGGTGAGCAAACCCAAATCAGTAATCTGAGTGGCGTGCTGGTCTGTAGTTCCGATAACCTAGGGCTTGTAACACCTAAGTCAATTACTTTGCCATTAGATAGTATTGGCCAGCAAGAACATTATGAAGGTATGTTGGTTCAATCTGATAATGAGTTGACAGTTATTGATATAACCGACTTAGATAGATACGGCAAGCTGGTTCTCTCTGGGAATGGTACTCAAACTCAATATACAGAAGAGAACATACCCGATGTAGCAGGGAATACAATTTATCTCGAAAACCAAGCTTTATTCCGCCTCAATTTAGACGACCAGGTTAATGAGCAAAATGTATTTCCCAATTTCCACATGCCATTGGGGGAATTGATACGTACCGGCTACACTATTGAAACCCTACAAGGGGTAATGACCTTTGTATACAACGATGAATTTAGGATTCGCCCCAATAGCAAACCCAATTTTATAGCCTCGAATCCACGTCCAGCCAATGCACCTCAAACCAGTGGGGCATTGCGAATCGCTTCGGTCAACCTTGAAAATTATTTCACTACTTTAAATGAAAGAGGAGCCAATTCAATGGATGAATTCAAAAGTCAAAACGCTAAGTTGAAGTCTGCTTTCGCAAAAATGAACGCGGGTTTAGTAGGACTGGTTGAATTAGAGAATAATTATACTAACCCAACTAGTAGTGCCATTCAATCTCTGGTGGATACTTTGAATGAACAAATGGGCCCCGATACGTATAACTTTATCAATCCAGGGCAAAATGTTGGAAGCGATGATATTGCTGTTGGTATCATTTACCAAACCGCATTACTAGATCCTGTTGGGGATCCTAAAATTCTAGATGACCCAATGCAGGTATTCTCAGCAAGTCGGGCCATATTGGCACAAACCTTTCTGGATAAATCATCGGGACAAACCTTTACGGTCGCTGTTAATCACTTTAAATCAAAAGGTAGTCAAAGCCCAGGTACAGAAAATGAAGATCAAAATGATGGTCAAGGAAGAAATAATGCTATTCGAGTAGAAACAGCGCAAGCACTTAGTGATTGGTTGGCTACCGATCCAACGGAAAGTGAAGACCCTGATTTCCTTATTATTGGAGACTTAAACGCCTACGAATTTGAAGATCCTATCACCTCATTGGAGAATGCTGGCTATGTCAATCTGGTTTCAGAGGGGATATCATTCCAATTTGATGGGTACGCAGGTACTTTAGACTATATTTTGGCTAGCCCTACAATGGCTGCCCAATTCTCAGATGGCGCTAAATGGAATATTAATGCGTCCGAGCCGGATTTATTAAGCTATCAGAATGGAAGGTTTAATCCAGATTTAGCTGCTTATTTCGAACCCAATGAATTTAGGTTCTCTAATCATGATCCGGTTATAGCCAGTTTCAATTTGCAATCTCATAATTGTAGCTGTCGTGATCAGATAAACGTAAGTTTGGATGCCAACTGCACCTACACATTGGATATCAGCCAAGTTGTCGTAGGGTTATGCACGGATACCCGTATCGTTGTCAATGATGGTAACCCTGGTAATGGAGCCACCATTGACTGTCCTGGTTTATACACTTATGGTGT
>JABSSK010000446.1 GCA_013214265.1 Saprospiraceae bacterium
GTATTATTTTCTTACATACAGATGATTTAAGTGTAAACAACTTTGTTTATACGCCTTGTTGTATGCTGTATTTTTATTTTTACAAGCTCTTTACAGATGAGAATAAAAAAAAGGGACAGTCACCGGTGTTGGCAAAGTATTTAAATTAATAGGTTCAGACCAAAAGGATCCTTACAGGTCTTTGCTCTATAGTCCACCGACTATGGCGTCGAAGATCAGGTGTGTTTCTTTTAAGAGCGGTCAAATCCCTTAAGAGCCTAAGCCACTTGACTTTGTCAATTATTTCGACTAACTTGACCAAGCACTTTAATGTGTCAACATTCAGATAGCTAGCTCTCTATGATGCCTAGCATACAGTGCTTGACCAAACAGCTTTCAGCTGAAGGGCTCTGTCCTTATTTTAAACACCTGAATCCTGGCTGAACACCCCTCAACACCGCGTTATTGCATACAACGGTTTGTGTATGAGCAGTAGCGGATTTAATACAACTAATCTGTCCGATAGCAAGATACTTATTAAAACGCAAAACGGTTCAAGTCTGCACTCAAACCGCTATTACTTATGCACCGTGTTAGCTACCGTTTTTATTTTTCCATCTGATTACTAATCATTTCAAAAAACTCGCTATCAGACATTTTTTTTCTGCTGTCGAGTAAGAAATTAGCATCGTTTCCTGCTCGGTATCTTAGATGTTTAGTTCCTTCTGTTACATTATCATTAATTATTTCTGTGACCAAACTTGGTTGTGATACTGTATTGTCTGGATTTTGCCATTGCTTCATTAAAGCATCAATGAGTGGTTTGTATTCCTCAATATCTCCTGCTTGAAAGTCGAAGGAACGTCCTCCAAAATCTGTTGCTATGAATCCGGGCTCTACAATTTTGACTTTTACGCCAATTTCTTTCATCTCATAATGTAAGGATTCTGAAATACCCTCAACGGCAAACTTAGTTCCGTGGTAGAGAGAACCTAAAGCGAAAGTCATTTGACCACCAATGGAAGAGATATTGACAATCGTTCCGCTTTTGTTTTCTCTGAAATGTGGAGTAATCGCTTTGGTTACATCCATTAAACCAATCACGTTGGTATTGAATTGCCTGACAATGTTTTCTCTTGGGAATGATTCCAAAGGTCCGTAAGCTCCATAACCCGCATTGTTTAGAAGAGCATCAATTTCCCCAAATTTTGAAATTCCGTTTTTGATGGCTTGTTCAATGGATGCTAAATCAAGTACATCTAATTTTTCAAGTTGTACGTTTTCTAACTTGTTTAATTCTGTTTCTTTTTCAGGGGAACGCATTGTTGCAATTACATTCCATCCTTGCTCTTGAAAATGTAGGGCAGTTGCTTTTCCAATTCCACTACTTGCTCCTGTTATCAATATTGTTTTTTCCATTTTAGTCTTTGTTTAAAGTCAAAAGATTTGCTACTCCGTTGGCGGTGTAAATAGCCTTTGTAGTTTCATTTAGCACTTTATTGTAGTTCTCAATACCTTCTTTCAATCCTGAAAAATCTACAACGGTTCTAAATGGCTTTTCACCAAATGGCGTATTTACCAATCCAACAACAGCTTCTGCAACTCTTTCAGGTCGTTGTTCTGTAATGGATTCGACATAAGCAACATAACCGTTTAAAGCAGTTTCTGGCATACCTGCCATTTCGCCATATTGGGATAATCGTTTAGTATCACTTGGTGTTATCATTCCACCCATAAAACCTGTTGGAAATCCGCCTGGTTCTACTATGCAAGATTCAATTCCAAATCCCGAAAGTTCTGCTCTGTAACCTTCTGCCAAAGATTCTAATGCGTATTTTGAAGCTGAATAAGAGGCTAAAAAAGGTGTAGTTACTCTACCAATACAGCTTGAGGTATGAATGATTGTTCCTTTTTCCTGTTGTCTTAAATGTGGTAAAACGGCTCTCATTAGTCGCTGAACGCCAAAAACATTGACCTCAAACATTTTTTGGATGTCATCAGAAGTAAAACACTCTAAAATTCCATTTGCTCCAATTCCTGCATTGTTGAAAACAGTATCTAAGCCGTCCATTAGTTCAATGGCAGATTTTACGCCTGCATCCACACTTTTTTCATTGGTTACATCCATTTCAACCAATGACACACCTTTGGATTTCAGTTCATTGGCAATAGCTTCATTTTTTCCTGAAATAGAACGCATTGTTCCTATAACTTGATGTCCGTTTTCGGCTAATTGGATACAAGTCGAACTTCCGAAAGCTCCGCTTGCTCCTGTTACTAAAATTTTATGTTTCATCTTTTTTGAATTTTTAATGATTTGATGAAGCAAATATCCGACTGTTAAAATGGGTGGATTAACACGAATAAGGGAAGGTTAAACACAAATCGCAGAAAAAAGAAAAGGAAGCCATTTGGCTTCCTTTTCTTTAGTTCAGTTGTCTGTATTCTTGAGGTGTTTTACCTGTTTTTTGTTTGAATAACCTAGCAAAATAATGTGGATAATTGAAGCCTAAAGTGTATGCTATTCCACTGATTGAATCGGTAGAGCCAAGTAACAGATGTTTTGCTTTCTCTACTAAAAAGTCGTTTATGTGGTCTTTGGCTGAACGTCCTGTTTCTTTTGTCAGAAGGTCACTCAAATAACTTGCTGATAAATAACAATGGTCTGCCAAATATTGAATGGTTGGTTGTCCTTTTTCTAGGAGTTGATTTTCTGAATAATAGTTTTTCAGCAACAACTCAACTTTAGAGACTATGTCAATGTTACTTGCAGAACGGGTATTGAATTGCCTTTCGTAAAATCGCTTACTGTAATTGAGTAAAAGCTCGATATTGGAAACCAATACTTGCTGACTGTGATTGTCAATCCGTTCCTTGATTTCATCTTGAATGAGCTGTACAATTTGATTTAGCGTATTTTGTTCATTTTCAGAAAGGTGTAATGCTTCGTTTACTTCATAGTTGAAGAAATTGTATGAATCAATTTTTGAACCAAGAGGCGTATTTCTAATCAAGTCAGGGTGAAAATAGAGCATCCAACCTTTTACTTCATTCAGTGCTTGTGGTTTCTTAACAGTTATCACTTGTTTGGGTGCTGTAAAAATTAAAACACCATCATCAAAGTCATAAGAATTTCGACCGTAATCTATTCCGCAACTTGAATCTTTCAATGCGATACAGTACAAATCGGAAGAAAATCGTTTGCCAACAGTTTCTTCTCCGTAAGCGAGTTTTTTCGTATCAAGTATCGTAATCAGTGGATGTGTCGGTTCGTCCAACCCAAAGACTGCTCGAATTTCAGCTATTGATTTTGAATGTATTATCGGTTCGCTCATTTTTGTTTTATTGCAAATCTATGTTGGCTTTTTTTTGCTCAATAACACAAATCGCTGAATGATTAGCACGTTTTGGGTTTTAAATGGTAGCTAACGTTCTGTGTATGGACAGTAGGCGATTACGAGGCAAAAAACTTTCGGCTAAGCACAAAGTTTGAAACGAGCCAAAAGCCTTGAATTTATTACTGTTTCGCCTATTTTTTATATACATTGTTAGCTACCGTATTTTTTTATCAGTTTTGCTAATTTTCCATTCAAGAATTTAATCTGTTGTTCAATTCCATTTGGTGTGTCATGATTGTGGGTTGTAACAATGATGAGTTCTTTATCAGGAATCATAATTATAAATTGCCCTCCGTACCCCATTCCATAATCA
>JABSSK010000447.1 GCA_013214265.1 Saprospiraceae bacterium
AAATGCAAATAGATCAAACCCTACTGTTTCGACGATATATTATGCGACCAAAGGGTTGTCTAAATTACTTAATATTGACCTTCAAATAGATGATATGTTTGCACCTGACGGTATCAAAAATAAAGTTGAAGGCCGTAGTCGATTTGAAAAAACTTTGAATGATGCAATAAAGACACTTGTTAATGTTAAACGTTTAACACCGTTAGAGGTGGATAAACTTTTCGATGGATTAGATTTATTATCAACTAAAGATATTTCTTTAACTATGGAATTACTAACTGAAGCACAAAAGAATGGTGATGTTCCTGGAGCTTTAATAAATATCAATAAGTTATACAAAGCTGGTTAATCTGAAGTAGGTTGTTAAAATTAAGTAGTCCACTAGATCCGGCCACTGATTCCGATACTAAGCCATTCGGGTTCTGGTCATCCTAACAGAGTAAAACTCTGGTAATTTTGCCACTGAAGAAGTTCATTTTATTGTCGGTTCCTACCACTTTGCAGACATTCGCATTTAACTGGTTGTGTTTATTTGGATTAGATTTTGTATTGATAACACTGTACTCTGGGGGAAACTTTTCCGACAATAGCGCTTTGTTAGAGCTCAGCATTCTCTGAGATCAGAAACTAATTCATGCTCTTCAATTGATAGCTTTATAAGCTCTTTTGCTACCTCATCTAAGAACGTATTTGTGTTTTCAAGAGATTTTAAAAGTTCATTCGCACCCGAGAATTCATATGTTTGACCATGAGCGATATCACTTCTTAATCCGTATAATTTACTCCAAAGCTTTTGATTTCCAATTTCTCCAAAATAATCTTTATATTTCAATGAATGATCAAACCTTTTAGACAGTAAATTTACCTTATGCTTAATTTGGTGCGTTATCGAATCCAGAGTCTCAGTTAATCTTGGTTTATGGGCGATTAATGATTCAATAATTGAGAATAGAGATAACGTTAGCAGTCCGGAATGTATCCGCAGTTTTGCCGAAGAAGAATATAGGTCTAAAACAAACCTAACATGCTCATATTTAGATTGCTCATTTGTAATAAGCCTATAATACTTTTTGAGTTTATGGAGTTCATCAGTTCTGACGTTAACGTATTTTTTTCGTGACTCTTCTACAAGCAATTCAATTTGCGAATGTCCTCCATACATAGTGACATTTCGTTTCCCTTGTTGATTAGGTTCATTGAATGTAAAAGTAGAACCAAAGTGCAATTTTGGACTGATAAGTGTGGCGACTCTTTGTAGTTCTATTATTTGTGGGTTATAACCATTAAAAGCTATTACCCACCATCTTCCTTTTTCACTCTGAGAATATACGGTCTTTTTAGACCCATTTTCTTCAACATCCACAAGCTCTTGATCAAAGGGGACAATCCACTTAGATTGAGAACCGTATGTTTCTACTAAGTGTTCATTTAATTGTTCAACTTCTGCTGTAGTAGCGGCTCGAAGTGTCATTGTTTCAGAAAGTTTGAATGGTAAATCAGCTTCTTCAAAGTCAACATTACTATATATAAATGTTATTCCACTTGGTTCCATAATATTTCTTGAACTCTATTAACTTATTATGGAAAGTACTTAGTAATTTCCATTCCATTCGCATTAATATCCCATAATTTCAAAATATTAAAAACAAAAAAATAAAATATTTGATAAAAATAAGATAATTATAAAAACGACTCTGTAATATTATAGAAATAATGCATAAGGAAATGTATCACAAATATTTTGTGGCTAATGTCAGCAAAGCGAACAAAGTCCTTTGGATAAGATCACAGAACAAAAGCTCTAACTTTATAAATTCAATTTCAAAAGGACAGTAGCTACCACTTTGGAGACCTTAGTTATTCGTGTTGAAATAGTGAATTGGATTAGATTAGCTCATCTAAAGCACAGGTGTTTATTTAGTTGTAGGATGGGTTAGCCGTAGGCGCGTAACCCATCAATTACCCTCAACAATCGCTTTAACATAATTGTGCTTTTATGGGTTAATATGAATTTAATCTATGCGTCGCTGTCATTTAAGTTAACAGATAAAAAAAATATGCCTGCCTTAATGATAACTCAACGGTAATTTGCCATTTTACATTCATTTGTTTCGCTGTATGGCGAGGTAATTTAGGGCCTGACTAATGTGACAGACTCAGCGATCTAAGATTTAGGTGTGGGATGATTTGGTGGTTATACAATTATAAAACTGCGAATGGCAACATTAAGGCTTTACAAATGCGGTTCGCAGTATATAATTAGTTTAGCTGCGAATGGCAGCTTGCTAAGGAGTTAAGACAAAATGAACATATTTGAATGCACAGATCATCGCTTTGGAAGTAATAAAACCAATATCACGAGATTGATAAATGAAGAAATTACGGGAAATATAGCTCCGACTACAATTTCAAGAATATACGAAGGTAATGCAAAAGAATCTCTCACAGCTTTGGTTAAGTATACTCTATTTAACATTTTAACTCGGGATATTATTTTAGATTATAATTTAGGTTTTTTTGACTTTTCTGAAAAAGATATATATATAGAGTGCCCTGAAGACCCAGAATTTGAACAAAAGATTAATGAATGGCATAGAAAATTGACTGAAGAACAGAGGGTTAGGGACTTGAGTCAACATGTAGCACTCCAAGTACTAGATGAATATAGCTCGTTAGATAGAACAGTTCGCGTTATGCTTGGTGATTATGCGCATGATAAAGGATATCCTCATGGCTACGTACCTTCCTACAACATATTCATTGACAAAAGGTCAGCAAAATACGAATTAGTAAGAGATACCCTAAAAGAATGGTTAATCTAAGTCTTAAAAAAAACGTACTGGATCAATTCCCCAATTCAGTACGTATATTTCAAAATGATGATTAAGCAGTATCAGATCTACTATTTGTCAGCCCTTCTTTAGCTGCAAACAAGAACCCTGTGATGAGTCCATATCATAAGTAAATTAGTGGTAGTGGCATACTAACTTGATATTTTGTTCTTCCATTTCCATTCCTTACTGAGATAACTATTTATGTGTTAGCTCAAACTATCATGAAATGTTATGTTTGTTAACCATACTCCATATCCAACATGTCATTTCTTATACATTAGAAAATGTATGGATTAACTTATCACTGCAAAGGTCAGCAATGCGAACTAAGAAGTCCTTTGGATAAAATCACAGAACATTAAAATTGAATTTGATAAATTTAACATCAAAAGGTCAGTAGTTACCACATTGCGGACGTTTTTTATGAACCCAATTCACTTCCGCTAAAGGGCAGTTTAGATACGAAAGCGGACTATTGTATGTACTCATATTTTGTTTTGAGCTTGTTAATTGTAAGATACCCTAATTAAATTTTTATAAAAACTTAGACTTAAACACAGAACTGATGAAAGGACACAAGAACTTCATGACACAACACAGAATTAAGTTATCGATTTTATCAATCATTTTGATCGCTTGCTTAACAACATTTCTCTTAAGCTTGACTGATGGCGCATCAGTAGCAGATTCTCCGAATATTGAATTTACTTCCTCAGCTACTCCTCCCCTAAAATCAACAGTCAAAACTGAAGAAATCAACACCACTCCGACAGACATTCCAAACACCAAGGCAATTCTAGAAGGAGCTGGCACGCAAAATGGTCAAATGGTTGTCATTCACAGACCTGGCTGGAA
>JABSSK010000448.1 GCA_013214265.1 Saprospiraceae bacterium
TGGTTGGGTACTCATGTTTGATGGTAATTCCATGTAAGGATGGCATAGCTACGGAAAAGAAAAGGTTGGTACAAGTTGGGTAATTGATCAAGAATCTATTCACCTGAAACCCGAGCCGAAAGGTGATAACGGTTGGCAGGTAAAGGACGGGGGCGATATCGTTTTTGAGGACATCTACGGAAACTTTGAACTCAAGTTAGATTGGCGTATTGGCCCTTGCGGAAATAGTGGCATTATTTACAAAGTAATAGAGTCTGAAAAATACAAATTCCCCTGGATGACTGGTCCTGAAATGCAATTGTTGGATAATACCTGTCATCCAGATGCTGCTATCGTAACCCACCGTGCTGGAGACCTATATGATATTCAGGAAAGTTCATCCGAAACTGTTAAGCCTGCTGGAGAATGGAATTCGGCAAGAGTTCGCATAGTAGATGAAAAACTAGAACATTGGTTAAATGGAACGAAAGTAGTAGAAAGAACCATGTGGGATGAGGCTTGGTATGAAAACTTAGCAAACAGCAAATGGAAACATCATCCCGATTTTGGCGAAAGTCGCGAAGGAAAAATTGCACTCCAAGACCACAGAGACCCCGTTTGGTTCCGAAATATCAAAATCAGACGATTGGATGGTGCCCAGTAACAATACGATGATAACCCTAAAAACTGATGGAAAATTGAATTCTAAACTAATATAAACAAAATGGAAAACATTAATAAAAACAGACTGTTTTACGCCAGCTGTTTCGCGCTGATCACAACCGCACTGTCCTTTAGTATTCGGGCAGGTATCTTGCCTCAACTTGGCGAAGACCTATCCCTTACTGCTCGACAATTAGGCATTATTAACTCCATGTGGTTCTTCGGATTCCCCATCTCAATGGTTATTGGAGGGCTCATTTATCACCAAGTAGGGGGTAAGATTATTATGCAATTTGCTTTCTTCGCGCATGCTATAGGTATCATTATGACCATCTATGCCGATAGCTATACCGGACTATTGATTTCTACCTTCTTAATTGGTCTAGGTAATGGCTGTACAGAAGCTGCTTGTAACCCTATGATCGCCGATGCTTATGAGGGAAAACAGATGAACACTATGTTGAACCGCTTTCATATGTGGTTCCCAGGAGGTATTGTTATTGGAAGTTTAGTATCCCTGTTCATGACCAATGCAGGCCTGAGTTGGCAAACCCAAATGTGGGCCATTATGATCCCCACTATTATCTATGCGTATTTGTTCTGGGGACAAGCTTGGCCTAAAGCGAAAGTGGTTCAGGCAGGAACATTATCAGGTAATCTGAAGGCTATTGGTACACCTTTATTCATCTTTATGATGCTTTGTATGTGGTTTACTGCCCAAACCGAATTCGGACCAACACAATGGATAGAATTAATCCTGAAATCAAGTGGAGCTACTCCAATGTTGGTGCTGGCCCTTATTACGGGAACTATGGCGGTGGCCCGCTACTTTCGCGGGGAAGCAGGACATCGCATTAATACACCGGCCGTATTCCGTGGCTCAGCTATCATTGCCACAGTCGGTTTATTCTTGTTTACCGTCGTAACAGGTCCCGCAGTATATGCGGTGGCAGTTTTCTTTGCCCTAGGGGTAGCTTATTTTTGGCCCAACATGATCGGATTTGTTGCTGATTATATTCCTAAAAGTGGTGCCTTGGGCATGTCGTTGGTGGGAGCCGTTGGAATGCTTTCCTCTTATTTTATGCAGCCCATCATCGGTGGATGGATTGATAGTAATAACACCAAAGGTGCAGCCCAAGGATTATCAGGTAATGACTTAGAATTATTTACAGGTACCGAAACGATCACAACAATGCTGTTCTTCCCTGGCATTCTGATTGTATTATTCGCTGTGCTATATTTCTGGGTTAAAGGACGTAAGCCTGCCTCTTCAGTGGTAGCCGATACCCACAGATAAACCGAAAAGTTTCGTCATTAGACGAATTGATTTATGTTCTGACATTCCATAGAAGACAAGAGCATAAATCAATTCTTTTTCATGCAAATGTTTCAATGACTCAGATAGAGTTAGTAATAATAATTCTGGTCATCGATTGATACAATACCTAATAGTAGGAAAACAGGAATAAAAAAGATTCCTCATTTTAAGGAACAGAGAAAAATGTCTCTCGTTTCGCATATTAATTATTCTTTTAATAACTTATTATCTATGCGCAAAATTAGAATGGGTATGGTTGGTGGAGGCCGGGGTGCATTTATCGGTGCGGTCCACCGTATGGCAGCTGCCCTAGATGGGCAAATCGAACTGGTTTGTGGAGCTTTTAGTAGCGACCCAGAAAGATCCAAGGCTTCCGGAGCGGATCTGTTCCTTCCTGCCGAGCGGGTCTATGCCACTTTTGCAGAAATGATTCGTAAAGAAAAAGAACGTCCAGAAGGTGATCGTATGGATTTTGTATCCATTGTCACTCCGAATCATATGCATTTTCCACCAGCAAAAATGGCTCTTGAAAATGGATTCCATGTCGTTTGTGATAAGCCAGTAACTTTCAATAAGGCTGAAGCGGAAGAACTTGTTTATTTAGTTGACCAAACAGACCTACTCTTCGCCCTTACACATAATTATACAGGGTATCCTATGGTAAAGCAGGCGAAGGCTATGGTTAAAAATGGGGAATTAGGGAACATCCGAAAAGTGGTCGTCGAATACCCGCAAGGATGGCTATCAACACGCCTAGAAGCCGAAGATCAAAAACAAGCTTCGTGGCGGACTGACCCTAAGCGCTCAGGCGCTGCAGGAGCTATGGGGGATATAGGTACTCACGCTGAGAATCTGGCTGAATATATCACAGGCCTAAAAATCACTCAGATTTGTGCCGATCTCAGCACATTCGTTTCAGGAAGATCACTTGATGATGATGGCAATGTGTTATTACGTTTTAATAATGGCGCAAAAGGTGTGCTCCACGCCAGCCAGATTTCCGCAGGTGAAGAAAATGACCTGAATATCCGGGTATACGGAGAAAAAGGAGGTCTTAGATGGCATCAAATGGACCCCAATACACTAGTCACCCGCTGGCTGGATAGGCCTATTCAGGTCCTTCGGACAGGGGTGGGTGAATTGTACCCTGAAGCACTGGCCGCTGCCAGAATACCAGCAGGCCATCCCGAAGGATATCTGGAAGCATTTGCTAATATATATCGTAATGTAGCCTTTTGTCTGCAGGCACGATTGGCAGGAAAAGAACCCGATCCGATGCATCTTGATTTCCCAACAGTACACGACGGACTTAGGGGTATGCAATTTATTGAACGTGTGGTCGAGAGTAGTGCTAGTAAAGAAAAGTGGTTGTCGTTTTAAATATTAAATACAAGGACATGCAGTTTGCGAAACTAGTATTTTGGGCTATTGGATGTTTTCTTTTAGTATTAATAGGTCAAATTAATGGCCAAGTAGGTATCTATGACTCCGGAGGGCCCATTATGCCTGAACAAGGAGCTTATGATGTGACTTTTTATGAGCTTTCTTTGGATATCCAGCCTGAGCAGCAATCGATTAATGGAACAGTTCTAGTGGAAGCAATAATAGTACAACCTCTGCATGTTCTTGTCCTGGATCTGGATACCACCCTCGTGGTAACAGAAGCGCAGGAAAATAATACCTCACTAAACATTATCCGAAAAGAAGGTAAAGTGTATATCGAATTAGG
>JABSSK010000449.1 GCA_013214265.1 Saprospiraceae bacterium
TGTTCTTTTTTACCCGCAGCTACTGAAATGATTCAACATCTTGGCTTAGAGGAGTACTTGATGGGGGTAACGTTTGAGTGTCCTTCCGAAAAGCCCAAGGTCGTTCGATCAATTCTGGAAGGCAATTCATATAGTAGTGGTGAAATCGAAAGTATTGTATCTGAATCAAAATCATTGGGGAAAAGCTTATACACAATCGATGAAGTTCTCCTGCAGCAAATTGCACCCGATATTATTTTCACTCAGGATGTTTGTGAGGTTTGCCAAATCGATACGGCTTATGTGCAAAAGGCTGCCCATAAACTGAAAAAAGAGCCCGTCATTATTCCGCTATTACCCAAAAAATTGGAGGATGTATACCATAATGTATTAACTATTGCGCGGGCTATGGAGCAGGAGGGGAACGCTCATCAGCTATTAGAAAATTGGCGAAATAGAACTTTTCAGATAGCAGATAAACTGCGCCAGCATAAAGCACCGTTGCGGCGTATCATGCTTATGGAATGGCTGGACCCTATCTATAACTGTGGCCATTGGATTCCAGATCAAATTGCTCAGGCTGGTGGAGTGGATCTGTTGTCGAATCCATCAGGCTATTCCACAAAACTAGATTGGGACAAAATCCGTGCGTATGATCCTGAAGTATTGGTAATTGCTCCCTGTGGTCTACCCATAGAACGCGCAATGAAAGAAATATCATCCTTGGAAAAGTTACCTGATTGGAAACGTTTGCGGGCAGTTCGGAATGATAATATATATTTTGTGGATAGTAATCTGTTCACCTGTCCGGGTACCCGCTTAATAGACGGGGTTGAGTTATTAGCGGGGCTATTTCATCCTAACCTTTTTCAGGCCTTACGGCAAAAACACCATGCTTCTTATAAACAGGTTTTTATTTCCTGACGAGCATCCGGTTGAATTGAGGGGTTCTGTTGATTTGTTCTACATTATAAATGCAAATATATAATGGCTAAACACGAGGAGAAGGTTTGTCCACATTGTGATCAAAGATTCGAATGTAAGATGGGTAGTATCATGCAATGTCAGTGCTCCAGTATAGTGCTCAGTGAAGTGGAGCGGCAATATATCGCAGCACAATATGAGGACTGTTTGTGTATACAGTGTATGAAATTACTACAAGCTGAATGCAGAAACGATAAACGGTCATCTGATGCATCCTAAGTAATAATTACTACCAAAGCATTGATCATTAGGGTTGGTAATTCTCTATTACATCGGAGGTGTTATGATCAATCTTTTTATTTTCATATCCATACCAATGAGCTTGGCTTAGTAATAGCTGTACACCAGAATAGTTCAGTAGCAAAGCTCAAGGTTTCTACCAACTATGCATACGATTGAAAAAGACTCCTATGCGCTATTTATTCTTACTTTTTGCGACTGGACGACCTTACTGTTACCATAATTTCTTGGCCTGAGCAATAGGCAACAATCGCGAGTCTTCAATGGCTGCTGTTCGGTGTCCCTTTACCTTGGCAAAGGCTTCACTATTGGCAAACTGCAAGAAGTGTTGGGCAGAGCGATATTCGACCATCAGAACAGCGTCCCACTGCTCGGTTGCTGGACCAATCAAAAACGTACTACTTTTACCATAGAATAGTAATTGACCTACCTTGGTACTTTTCAGAATCCTTCCGGTGGCTTGCAGATAATGATGATAAGCTCCTTTACCGGAGGCATTGATTTGAGGGTCTTCAATCTCAATGTTGGTATAATCTGCAAAAGCTTTAAACTTGATCAGGTTCATCATAACTATTTTCCCTTTCTGCTGGTAGGTACTAAGAAATTGCATTTGTGCATCTTCTGATGGATCGATAAAAGTTTGCATTTGTTTTAATTAGCAAGTTAGTATGGATGGGGTTAATTACCACATCTTCCTTGTTTTATGATTTTACCAGAAGGTATGTTGTGCCAAGTAAATAACCAGATTATCACCTTACGGGTTATGCGCACCAATATGATTTATGTGCCAAAGGCAGGTTTGATTGTAGCGATCCTGCACTGCATGGTATCGACATAAATTGCTTTCCGGATAAGCTATTTACGGAGGATGATTACAGCGTAGGAAAATGCTTGGTCCTTATTCTTCCGGCGCAGGTCGAATTAATGTTGATGGACTGGATTTTAACGCTATAATTAAGGTAATACCTAACTAGGTTTTTGACCTGCTATTCATTACTTAGAGCCTTATCAGGATAAGTATTGTTGTTCTTGGAATGGCCAATATGCAATATTCGGGAGGTGTATTTGACGGATATAAGTGAGAGCTATAATTCCAAACATAACCATTAGGGTTTAGGCTTAATGGTTTAAGACCAGCATATTATCACCCAGAATAAGATATACAAATGAAATCTTTCTTTAGTGCAGTTATTGGTATTTTCATGGCTTCGTCCATTCTTTCACAGGCCAATCGATCCATATTTGAATTTGAATTTGAAGGCGTTACGCTCAATGGGGTATTAGACATACCATCGAGCCTTACATCTAAAGGTCTGGTCCTTATTGTTCATGGTTCAGGAGAGACCAATGCAGTGGCTCAAAACTGGCATGCTGAGATTAGGGCGATGTTTGTGGAGGCAGGATACAGCACATACATGTGGGATAAGCCAGGCTGCGGAAGTAGTGGAGGTACTTTCGATTATAATCAGCCTATTTCCAATAGTGCGGACGAGGTAATTACAGCTATTCAGGCTCTTAAAGAAAAACGTGTAAAAGGGTCGGATTCGATTGGTCTTTGGGGTATTAGCCGAGCAGGGTGGATTAATCCGGTTGTAATTAATCGTTATCCAGATATTCGATTCTGGATATCGGTAAGTGGGGTAGATGACAAAGAGAATTTTAAATATTTACTGGAAGAAAATCTTCGTATAGACGGATTACCTATGGACTCTATTGCCCTGATCGTGGATGAGTATTTAGCGGGGGTAAAGATTGGTCATTCTGGTGGTGGGTTTGCAGACTATCAGGAAGCTACTTCCAATTTGCAGAAAAATGCCTTTTGGTTACGATTCACGAATGGGGGTGTAACGAAAGAAGGTTATTACAGTTATCAGCCTACGTTTATGAAAGACTCGCTAGATACAGATACGGGCCTGCTGGTTTATGTAAAAGATTTCTCGTCTACGCTGAAAAATATCAAATGTCCGGTCTTGGCTATTTTTGGTGAAAAGGATATGAATGTTGACTGGAAGCTTACCAAATCCTTATACGAAAGTACTTTGGGCGAAAATACAGAATTGACTATCCGGTCCTTTCCAGGTTGTAACCACAATCTAGTATATGCACCTACTGGGGGGGTTTATGAAATACAAGACAAACAATTACCCTGGGCATATTGCGATGGTTATTTGGAGTCCATATCAGCCTGGTTAAAGGAATTGGAAAAGTAATAAATAATACGGAGTGATAAAGCGAATTATAACAGATATGATTAAAGTATAAATGGCCATACTGGTTTTTTGTGAAAGACTTTCTTCTCATCTAATGGGGTTTCTGGAAAACGAGACTAAGGTAGTTTGACAGGTGGGGCGCATGAAAAACTGCGCAATGGTTTAATTCATTAAATGAAAGCTATATCTTTTATGGAAAGATTCAGCTTTACTTTTGGAGAACAGGGTAATTACCCATCCCTATTGATTCTTATATTCC